>USAR01000032.1 GCA_900552605.1 uncultured Oscillospiraceae bacterium
GCATTCCTGCTGAACCGCTCTTCCGATCTCTGATCTAATGTATGAATTTTTGGAAGAAACATTGTAATTGATAAAATTATTTGATATAATATCGTTTACAAGAGTTTAAGAAAGGGGCAATTGTTGTGCTGCCAAGCTCTAAGGCAATAAAAAAAACCGCTCGCAGAGCGCTTAACGGCAATTGGGTGCGCTGCGTGTGCGTTTCGTTGGTACTTGTGCTGGCGCTTGCGTTTTGCGCGGTTTTTGCAGAAACGATTTTTGCGATTTTTTCAACATATATCCATACGCCGAACGGCAAGCTTACCGTTCCCGGCTTTGTAATTGCGCTTACTTGCACCGCGGTTATAGCATTTTTTGTTTTTCCGCTGTGTGAGGGTGTTGCGCGCTGGTTTTGGTTTTTCACACTTGAAAAGGAACGCCCTGTTTCTGAAATTTTTTACTATTATTCAAACCGTGTATATTTAATCGGCTCCGTTTATCTTGCGCTGCGTCTTATAGCGCGACTTGCCGCAGTTGCTGTTGCATGCTATTTGCCGGCGGTGCTCGTTTGGTCGCTTGCCAACGGCACGTTTTATTCCTTAAGCGGTTACAGCGACGGCGATACTACCGCCGTTTTAAAGCCGCTTTTGTACGTTTTCACCGCGCTAAGCACGCTGCTGCTTGTAAAGATTGCGGTAAGATATTCTTTGGCTCCCGTTATTGCGGTTATTAACGAGGATATTGACGCAAGAAGCGCAATAGCGCTGTCGGCAACGATTGCAAGACGATATAAAAACGCATATTTCAATGTGCTTGTATCATTTATCGGCTGGATCGTGCTTTCGGTTCTCGGCGTAACAATGCTTTATACGCTGCCGTTTTTGTTTGTTTCCTACACCGTGTTTTGCAGATTTGCGATAAATTCCTACCGCACAGACTGTTGCGTGCGCGGTGAAAAACCGCTTATTTAGCTTCTGTTGCTATTGTGTCGGTTGATGTGAAAACGCCCGGTAATCGACGCATTTTTTTACCGGTATATCTCCTAAAAATGTTGCGTTTTCTGTGCGTTGCGACACTTCGCGGAAAATATTTTAAAAAAAGTGTTGACAAATATATTCTTTTGTGGTATTATATTCAACGTTCCGCAAGGGACAGTAAAAAATTCAGTTGGTGTTAATTGCGGTGAGGGTCCACCTGTTCCCATTCCGAACACAGCAGTTAAGCTCACTATCGCCGAAGATACTTGGGTGGCGACGCCCCGGAAAAATAGGAAGACGCCAACATTTTTTATCGCCTGATTTTTATTCGGGCGATTTTTTTTGCCGATTTTTGTCCGACGCAGGCTTAGTTTTTGTCGGTGCGCATAGTTAAGTTGTTAACTGCCGCTTTCATCCGCGCCGGGTTTTAAATGTTGAAGTTTTGAAAATCGGGCTCAGCGCAACCGTCAACCGCAGTGCTGCCCGAATTTTGTTTCAAGGCACGCATTGCCGTCGTGCGACGTAAAGCCTATCGTAAATTCAAGATGAAAACGGCTGAACATTGCACCAATGCCCCGGTTGCGCCGTAACGGGCGGTCAAACCAACCGATAATTAAAAAACTCTTGTAATTTCCGCTCCGATAATATATAATGTATTTGTTGTAAAAAATATGCAGAATAAAAGCGCCGTCAGGTCGTTAAGACGAAAGGATGTTATAAAAAATGGGAGAATACTCCGTAGTTGATATGCTGCGAATTGTGCTTAAACGCATATGGCTTGTTATAATAGTCGGTGTGCTTTGCGCCTCTGTAGCATTTATTTATTGCTCTATGATAGCCACCCCCACATATCAGGCAAGAGCTTGTATCATAGGAAGTAACGGTAACGTTGCTGCCGATATGGATATGCAGGTGAGCTCATCGGCTGCCGATACCTCAATTAAATCGAACGATCTTGCAGCGTCGCTTTCCCTTACCGACACTTATGTTATAATGCTTAAAAAAATGCCTACGGAAAGTCAGCTGTTTATAGACAGAATAACAGAAGCAGGTCTTGCCGATTATTACAACAAAAAGTCCACAGTCAGCATCAGCGCAAACAAGGACACGCTGGTTATAGATATCACCGTTGTTTCAACCGACCGCGAGGTTGCAAAGCAGATTGCAAATATCTATGCCGAGTGCTCTTCCGATTTCATTGCTGACTATAACATAGGCATGATAAAGACCCTATCAAAGGCGCGCAATGCGGTGCAGGTTTCTCCGCGCACATTTTTGACCACTGCGCTTGCCTGCCTTTTAGGAGTTGCGGCAACCGCGGTAATTATAATCTATCTCGCACTTAGCGACCGCACCATAAACGGCGAGGACGATATTAAAGTAAATTACGATATCCCTGTCCTCGGCGTTGTACCGGACTTTCAATCAATGACGAAGGGAGGCAGCAGCCGTGGCTAAGAAAAACGAAAACAATTATCAAAAGTCGGTTCCCGTCACCGAAAACGAGCTTTCCTCCGCAACTTCCGACAAGGATCGTCAGCACGTTCCGTTTGCCATTGTTGAAGCTTATAAAACAATTCGTACAAACCTTATGTTTTTGCTTCCGCAAAAGCAGTGCAAAAGGGTAATAATATCATCGTCTGGTGTCGGCGAAGGAAAATCGACAACAGCCGTTAACCTTTCCATTGCGTTTGCACAAACCGGCAGCAAGGTATTGCTTATAGACGCCGATATGCGCCGCCCCTCAATTTACAAAAAGCTTAAGGTGCAAAATACAAAAGGCCTTTCCTCCGAGCTTGTAGGCTTTTGTGAAATCGATGAGATCATAACTCAGATAAACCCTTATTTTGATATTATGACAGCAGGGCCTATTCCGCCCAATCCGTCGGAGCTTTTGGGCAGCGAAAAAATGGAAGAGCTGCTTGATAAGCTTTCCGAAAAATATGATTACATCTTCATTGATATGCCGCCCGTGAATGTGGTCTCCGATGCACTTGTGCTTGCTAAAAAGACCGACGGTATAGTGTTTGTTGTGCAGGATATGATAACCACGCACGAGGAAATGCAGAAAGCGCTTGACAGCATTAAGTTTGCCGATGTTAAGCTGCTTGGTGTAGTTATAAACGGCTCAAGCAAATCAAAGCGTTCAAAGTATCGCTACCGTTATATGACAGGCGGCAGATATACCTATTCTTACTCTTCTTATAACTATACCTCGCACGGCGAAAAATAAGCCCTGATTTTGGAGGTACGGTATGATAAGTGACATACATTCGCACATCATTCCGGGAGTTGACGACGGCTCCGCGAATATTCGCGAATCGTTGCAGCTGCTTGAAATGCTTAAGAATCAGGGCGTCTGCCATGCAGTCGCCACTCCGCATTTTTATGCCGACAGCTGTCCGTCGCCCTCAGTTCATGCAGAAAGTATGCGTTTAGAGCTTGAAAAGCTGAGCGAAGCGGCAAAGATGGCAGGGCACGAAAATCCAAAGCTTTTTTTGGGACACGAGGTACACTATTTCCGCGGAATAAGCGCTGTTCGCGATATTGAAAAGCTGTGCTATTTCGGCAGCCGCCGCATTTTGCTGGAGTTGCCGTTCGGTCAATTCGACAGACGCGTGACAGACGAGGCTGTGGAAATGTCGCTTAATTTCGGCATAACACCCGTGCTTGCGCATATCGAAAGGTATGCTCGTTCAGGCAGCTTTCAAAATGTGCTTGAAATTATCGACGACGGCTTTTGCGAAGCACAGCTCAACTGCGATACCGTTATCGACCGCCACACAAGGAAGTTTGCCCTGCAGCTGATTGAGGACGGATATATAAAGTATCTTGCGTCGGACGCTCATTCGGTAAAATCAAGACCGCCGAGATTTGACAGCGCGGTTAAAATAATCGATCAAAAGCTCGGCGAATCGGCAGTGCAAAGACTTGCGGATAATTCCGATAAGCTTGTGGGCGAGCTTACGGCCTTTTAATAAATAAAGGCGCGGATCGGCTGCACTGCAAAAACAAAAAATCTTGCTCATTTCAGCGTTAAATATTGCTTTAAACGCACGCCTTAGGTTTAAGCAAAGCTGCTCGGTGTGTGTGAAGGGAACGTGTGATAGTGATTAAAAACTCAATGGTAAAACAAAACAGCCTGCTGTTTATAGATTTTGTTGTTATGATGGCAATACAAATGGCAAGCGTTTTGCTTATTTGCGACGGCGTTTTTTCGGTTGCCTTTACAGCCTATAACGTGATGCACGTTTTGGCGTTTACTGTTGTTAATATCATTTTTATGGCAATCTTCGGCACATACGGCGTTATATGGCGCTTTTCAAAATTTATCGATCTGTTTAAATGCGGTCTCGGCATTGTGTGCGGCTCGGCACTGTTTTGCATTTACTCAATCGTTGCAAGACTTCCGCAGCCGTTCGGCTTTGAATTCAGCATAATCGGTCTTTCGTTCTCCTGCGTTGTTGTTGTGGGAATGAGACTGATATATCGCATATTATATGAAAGATCCAAAAAGCCCGACGGCGAAAAAAGCGAAAAAAGCCGCACTATGATCATCGGCGCCGGCATTTGCGGCCGCTCGGTGCTTAACGAAATGGTTGAGACCGACACGCCGTATTTACCCGTTTGCGTGGTTGACGACGACCCAACAAAAATCGGCAGAACGGTTGAGGGCATTAAGATAAACGGTCCGATTCCGCTTGTGCCGGAGCTTTGCAGAAAACTAAGCATTAAAACCATTCTCTTTGCAATACCGTCGTGCGAGGCGGGTCTTCGCAACAATATTTTAAAAATGTGCAGCGAAACCGGCTGCGAAGTAAAAATCGTTCCGAACATTACAAATCTTGTGCAGGAAACCAACATTCTGCATCAGGTTAAGGATATTAAAATAGAGGATCTGCTCGGCCGCGACGTTATCGACCTTAATAACGACGATATTGCAAGATTTGTTAGTGACGAGGTTTGTATGGTAACAGGCGGCGGCGGTTCGATAGGCTCGGAGCTTTGCCGCCAGATATCACACTATAAACCGAAAAAGCTTGTTATTATCGATATTTACGAAAATAATGCTTATGAAATTCAGCAGGAGCTTTTAAGAAAAGGCTTTCACAACATATCGGTTGAGATTTCTTCTGTTCGTGATTTCAACAAAATGGACAAGCTTTTCAAAAAGCACCGTCCGAATATTGTTTTTCACGCGGCGGCTCACAAGCACGTTCCGCTTATGGAGGATAATCCCGAGGAAGCTGTTAAAAATAACTGTATGGGAACGCTTAATATCGCCACCCTTTGCGACGCTTACAGCGTTAAGAAAATGGTGCTTATTTCAACCGACAAAGCGGTTAACCCAACAAATATAATGGGCGCTTCCAAACGCTGCTGCGAGATGATTATGCAGTATATGGCGCAGCAGGAAACACAAACGGATTTTGTTGCGGTGCGGTTCGGCAATGTGCTCGGCTCAAACGGCTCGGTTATTCCGCTTTTCAGAAAGCAGATAGAAGAGGGCGGACCGGTAACTGTTACCCACCCCGACATTATACGATATTTTATGACAATTCCCGAGGCGGTGTCGCTTGTTCTGGAGGCCGGTATGATGGCAAACGGCGGCGATATATTTGTGCTTGATATGGGCTCGCCCGTTAAAATAACAACACTGGCGGAAAACCTTATAAGAATATACGGCTATGAGCCTTACAAGGAAATGCCGATAGTTTTCACAGGACTGCGTCCCGGCGAAAAGCTTTTTGAAGAGCTGCTTATGAAGGAGGAGGGGCTGCGCTCCACCGCAAACAAAAAAATCTTCATCGGTCAGCAGATTAAAATTGATCCTCAGGAGTTCATCGAAAAGCTCTCAACGCTTAAGCGCGTTGCTTTTGAAAACAACCACGACGCCGTAATTTCCTGTATGACGGAGCTTGTTCCGACATACCATCCAAATCTCAACAAATAAATTTAAAAACAACAATAAAACGGAGGTAATTCAAAATGACAATTACAAAAGATATGTGTATAGGCGATATTCTCGATCTCGACGAGGGAACTGCTCCTTTCTTTCTTGAAATGGGTATGCACTGCCTCGGTTGCCCTTCGGCACGCGGTGAATCACTTGAAGAAGCTTGCGCCGTTCACGGAACGGATTGCGACGAGCTTGTTTCAAAAATCAACGATTATCTTGCGAGCAAGTAATCAACGTTGCAGCTAAAACCAAGACTTGAGATGATTTTAAGGTCGGTGCCGAAAGGGTCGCTTGTTGCAGACATCGGCACCGACCATGCGTTTTTGGCGATTGCTCTTCGCAAAACAGGCACAGCGAAGCACGTTATTGCGTGTGATATAAATAAAGGTCCGCTTGCAAACGCTGCCGAAAACGTTAATAAAACCAAAACCGACGGTATTACCCTCAGACTTTCGGACGGGCTCGGGAACATTAAGCCGAACGAGGTCGATGTTATTGTGGCGGCGGGAATGGGCGGCGATGTTATCGCGAGTATCATAAGCCGCGCCGAATGGCTTAAGGACAGCGCAAAAACGCTAATATTACAGCCGATGTCATCTGCCGACGCACTGCACGAATATCTATATAATAACGGATTTGAAATTGTGCGCGAAAACGCGGTTTTCGACAGCGGCAGGTGTTATGTTGTCATCACCGCGAAATACGACGGCAAAAAAAGAAAGCTCGGCGGTGCAAAGCTTTTTATAGGGGAGCTTAAACCGGACGACGGAGAAGCGGAGTATGATTTTGCAAGGCGGCAGCTCGAGCGTGTTTCGGCTTGCGCCGAAAGCCTTAAAGCGGTTGAGCGCAAGCAAAAGGAATACCGCAAGATGCTTGAAGCGACAAAAGAGCTTGAAAGATTGCTCGGAAACGGCGATAAACAGCGGCAGTAACTGCGGCTGCTGAGTTATAACAGATACAATTATAAAACGGAGAAAACTTGAAAATGGCACTCGACGGCGGATTTTTGCACAACTTAATAAATGAGCTTAATGAAAAGCTTTCGGGAGCAAGGGTGGACAAAATTTATGAACCCTCGCGCGAGGAGCTTGTGCTTGGAATACGTCCGAAAACCGGCGGCAACCAAAAGTTGCTTATCTCGGCGCGCGGAGGTGCTGCACGGGTGCATATTACAAACCACGCACCCGAAAATCCGGCACAGGCGCCAATGTTTTGTATGCTGCTGAGAAAGGTTATCGGCGGCGCGCGTCTGCTCTCGGTTACTCAGCCGGGACTTGAGCGGTTGGTGTGTTTTAGTTTTGAATCGCGCAGCGAAATGGGCGATATAATTCACCCAAAGCTTGTGGTTGAGCTTATCACAGCAAGGGAAAACATAATTTTGGTTGACGACCAAGGAAGAATTACCGACTGCATACATCGCTCCGACCTTGAAAAGCAAACACGACAGGTGCAGCCGGGTGCGGTTTATACACTGCCGGAAAGCACGCACAAAATATCGCTGCTGCAAGATGAAAAGGCAGCAGAGGATGCGGTTAAAGCCGCAGGAGACAGGCGGCTGTTTGAGGCAATTCTCTCTTTTGTGCAGGGCGTTTCTCCGCTTGTTGCAAGGGAGATTGCGCTTAAATGCCGTAATGAGTTTGACACTGCGGTTAAAGATGTGCCGACAAAAATGCTCAGCCGTGCGTTAGCGTCGCTTAAAAGCGCGCAGGAAAGCGGCGTGCCTTATCTTGTTAAAATCGACGGAGCAATGAAGGATTACAGCTATATGCCGGTTTTGCAGTATGGAAACGGCAGCGAAAACGTGCAGTTTGAAAGCTTTTCCGAACTGCTTGATGAGTTTTATTACAAGCGCGATAACTCTGAACGTATGCGCCGTAACGCACAGGATATTTTAAAGCTTTTAACAAATTTATCCGAGAGGACAAAACGCAAGCTTGCCGCGAGAAAACGTGACCTTGCAAAATGTGCCGACCGTGAAAAGTACCGCATTTACGGCGAGCTTCTTAAAGCCAATATGTATACTCTCCGCCGCGGAGACGCTGTGGCTGAGGTGGTTAATTATTACGACGAGCAGCAGTGCACAGTTAAAATTCCGCTTGATACAGCACTGAGTCCTGCCGACAACGCGCAAAAGTATTTTAAGAATTACAAAAAGCTTTGCACAGCGGAAAAGACGCTGCAATCGCTTATTGAGGAAAGCGAGAACGAGCTTAATTACATCGACTCGGTTTTTGACCTTTTGTCGCGCGCCGAAACTGCGTCACAGCTTGCGGGAGTAAGGGAAGAGCTTGCGCTTTGCGGCTATATCAAGCGTCAAAAGGGCGGCAAAAAACAGAATACAAAAACTCCGCCGGCGGTTTATCGTTCACCGGACGGATTTCAAATACTTGCAGGAAGAAATAACCTGCAAAATGACGAGCTTACAACAAAAATCGCGGAAAAAACCGATCTTTGGTTTCACACAAAAAATGTTCACGGAGCGCATGTCATATTAAGGCTCTGCGGAAAAGAGGCAACCGATGAGGCTGTTACGGCAGCGGCGAAAATTGCGGCGTTCAATTCAAAAGCGGCAAACAGCAGCGGCGTTGCGGTGGATTACACTCCCGTGAAATATGTAAAAAAGCCGGGAGGCGCGCGTCCGGGTATGGTTATTTATAAAACCAACAAAACGGTGTACGTTACGCCCAATGAAAATGAAATTGAAAAACTAAGGGGGTAAGCGCAATGGAAATCGGCATTTCTTCCGCAAGCCTTTATCCTCAGCTTTTGGAAGACTCGCTGCAAAGCATCGGTGAAGCGGGGATTAAAAAAACCGAGATTTTTCTTAATACCTTCAGCGAAATGAGCGACACGTTCATAGGAAAGCTGTGCGAGATTCGCGATCGCTACAGTATGAAAATAACAGCGCTGCACCCTTTTACTTCAGGCTATGAGCCGTTTTTGCTTTTTCAAAATTATCGTCGCCGCGAGCAGGACGGTCTTGACCTTTACAAACGTTATTTTTGCATTGCGGCAAAGCTCGGTGCCGGCATTTTTGTGCTGCACGGTGATAAATCCGAGCGCCTCGGTCTGCCGCTTTATGAATATTGCGAGCGGTTCAGGCGTCTGGCAGGTCTTGCTGCGGCAGAGGGAGTTATGCTGACTCAGGAAAATGTAAACCGATTCTGCGCTGCCGACCCCGACTACATTCGTCGTATGATTGAAAACCTCGGCAACACTGCACGTTTTACATTTGATGTTAAGCAGGCTGTGCGCTCGGGCTTCGGTGTTTGGGAGGTTTACGACGCGATGCGCGGTCACATTGCGCATATGCATTTGAGCGATCACAACGAAACAAGCGATTGCCTGCTGCCGGGAAACGGTGATTTTCAGTTTGAAAAGCTGTTTCGTATTGCTGCCGCCGACGGCTATGACGGCGACGCGATGATTGAGGTTTACGCAAATTCCTATAAAACACCCGAGCAGCTGTTTCGCTCGTGCGAGGTGCTTCACAAGCGATATGAAGCTGTTACAAAACCGGTTTAATAACTAAAAAATGAAAACCGACACGGTTTTTTCTTTAGCTTTAAGCTTTTAGAAAAGAATGTGTCGGTTTTGTTTATTTAAGCAGCTTGTGCCGGGCAGCTTTCAGCCTAAGCTGCAGCACTCGCCTTGTCGTTCATAGACTTTAGGCGATGAAAAAGCCGATGAATCGGCTTTTAAGACTGTTTTTTTGAAAAGTTGATTCTTAATAGGTGTCGGCAAAAAACGGTTGCGGCGGGGCTGGCACAGCGGCTTAGGCTGACGTTGTTGCTTTCTGTCATTGCGAAAAAAACTATTTGAAAATGAGGTACAAATTATAGCTTTTCAATATGTGCCGCAGCTTATATTTTATTGTTGAAATTTCGCACAAAATGTGGTACAATGACCTAACTTAAATGCAATATCAACAAAAAGAAATGATGTCGCGGGCAGAGATAATCGGCAGAAAGGAAAAGCCATGAATATCAAAAGCATTATTGAAAAATACAAACCGCTTTACGAAAAATATAAAGACGTTATACCGTATCTTATTTTCGGTGTCCTTACAACGCTTGTAAATATCGGGGCATATTGGATCACAGCACATCCGCTTAAGCTTTCCACCACACTCAGCACTTGCATCGCTTGGGTTGTGTCGGTTATATTTGCTTATGTAACAAACCGCATTTGGGTTTTTCACAGCACCGCAAGCGGCTTTTTAGACATTGCAAAGGAAGTGGGAGCTTTCTTTGCCTGCCGCTTGGCAACAGGACTTATGGACCTTTTCTTTATGTGGTTTTTTGTTGATGTACTCCACTTTAACGATTTGATTATAAAGGTGCTATCAAATATAGTGGTGGTTGTGCTCAACTACGTTGCAAGCAAGCTTATGATTTTTAAAAAGAGCAAATAAATTTAATTTAAAACCCCAAGGACGTTTGTTGATATGCACCTCCAAAAGTGTCTAACTTTTGGAGGTGCATATCATTGTCCTCGGGGTTTTGTAATAAAACGGCAATGCCTTTCGGCGACATTTTGCAGACGATAATCAAACTATTTTTTTAATAACAGGTTTTATGCGCTTTGTAATAATTGCAGCAACCGCAAGCTTTGCAAGATCCGGCAATATAAAAGGTACAACGCAGGTCATAAGTGCCGAACCGAATCCGATAGGCTTTGTTTTTGCGAATACCGTAACATACCACAGCGTGCCGAAAAGATAGCACAGTGCAAGACCTACTGCCATTGCCGCAAGCAAGCACCAAAAGCTTGAGGATATTTTTTCCGAAATCCACACGCAAACGCATATTGCCAAAAAGCCGACAAGATAGCCGCCGGTAGCACCGATAAGTCTTCCGAAACCGCCGGTAAAGCCTGCAAAAACAGGAATACCAACGGCGCCGAGCAGCAGATAAAGCGCAATTGCCGCAGTGCCGAGCTTGCCGCCGAGAAGTCCGAGCGTTACA
>USAR01000033.1 GCA_900552605.1 uncultured Oscillospiraceae bacterium
CCGCGCCGCGGCGCCCATTGTCCAAATGGCACCTGCAAAGCCGATTTCATCGGCTTTGAACCGTTTTTTTTCGAATAAAAAAAACGGTTGCGCCGCGGCGCGTCTGCGCTGTCGGCTCTAAAAAAAACATCGGTTTTCCGCGACGTGCAAGCGATAAGCTATTTACCGCAAAAACGGCACTGCAATTGACTTTTGAATTGCAGTGCCGTTTTTTTGTGTTGCTATAGATATTGACAAATTGATTTTGCTTTTAAAGCTTGATTTTGCCGCGTCTTAGCAGCTCGTTTACCTTTAAAACCGCGGTTTGTGTTTTTGCGTCCTTAATTTCTCCGTCTAATATCATATCAACAAGCTCTGAAAGCTTTATCTTTTCAACTTCCAAAAATTCGTCCTCATCGGTCTGCTGATTTCCGTAGTGCAGCCCTGTTGCAAGATACATCGTTATTATCTCTCCGCAGTATCCCGGCGACGGGTAAAGCTCGCCCAAAGGCATTATGTCGTCCGCCGTGCAGCCGGTTTCTTCCTTCAGCTCGCGTGTGCCGCACAAAAGAGTATCCTCTTTCCCGTCACGCTTGCCTGCCGGTATTTCCAAAACAACCTCTTTGTAAGGATATCGAAATTGACGTACGCAAAGCACTTCGCCGTTTTCGGTAAGCGGAACAACGCAAACACCGCCGCCGTGTTCAACGACCTCGCGGGAGTGCACGCTGCCGTCGGGCAGCAGAGCCTTGTCCACGCGCAGCTTTATAATAGCGCCTTTGTATTTATATTCGCCGTCAATTGTTTTTTCTGTAAGATTCATTTGTTTTGCACTTCTTTCATATTGTTTATATGTGGGGTGATTGCATTGTCAAAGCTGGTCAAAAATATAGGTTACAGCTCTTTGGAATATGAAAAGCTGATATGCTCGCTTTGCGAAAAATACAGCTTTTTAAAGATGTTTTCTTTCGGAAGATCGGTAAGCGGAAAAAGCCTGTGGGCGCTTCGCATAGGCACGGCGCGTGACTGTGTTTTAATGAATGCCGCAATACACGGTAATGAATATATAACAGCCACATTGCTGCTTAAATGGATAGAGCAGCTTTGCGATTCCCTGCTTTATGACGAGCCGTTTTGCGGAATCAATTTTCCAAAGGTGCTTGTTTCAAGAAGCTTGGTGTTTGTTCCGCTTTGCAATCCGGATGGCTGCGATATTGCAATAGGCGGAGTGACTGCCGCCGGCAAACGCGCGGATTTTATCGCCTCTGTCTGCGGCGGAGATACAAGCGGCTTTAAAGCAAACCTTAACGGGGTCGATCTGAACCACAACTTTGCCGCCGATTGGGAAAAGACAAAAAAAGCAGAGCAAGCGGCAGGAATTTTCGCTCCGTTTGCAAGACATTTCGGTGGTGATTTTCCCGAAAGCGAGCCGGAAACAGTTGCGCTTTGCACGCTGTGCAGAGTTTTAAGGTTCAGCGCTTTTTACGGGCTGCACACACAAGGCGAGGTTATTTATGTCGGTTATAAAAAAACCACTGAGCTTGAAAACAAAATGGCGCAGCTGCTTTCTCTTTCCTCCGGCTATATTGTAGACGAGCCGGAGCCGATATCCGCCGCCGGCGGTTTTAAGGATTGGTTTTCGCTTGAATTCAAAAAGCCTGCGTTTACAGTGGAATGCGGCTTTGGAAAGAATCCGCTGCCAATGTGCTCGGCAGAGCTTATTTATCGCCGCATAAAGGAAATGCTTGCAATTGCGGCAATAATGTAATTTTACTGTCAGCCGTTTGCAAATAGTATTTTACCACAACGTATTTGTGTTTTCAACGGTATCAACCCGATTTATCATTTTCGTTTTTCTCGCAGCAGGTGTTCATACCGCTTATTACGGTAAGCGTTGCAAGAGTATCGCCAAGCTGGGTGAAGATTACCGCAAGCAGCGCTGCACAGTCATTATCAACTTCGTTCATAATTGCGTTTGCAATAGCGGTTATGGCAAACGCAAGCTCGCAGCCGTTATTGTTGATCTTTGTCACTCCCAAAACAGTATTTTCTTACTTTAATACTATGCAAAATATGAAAGATTGCAAACACATTCTTAAAAGTAGTGAATTTATCTTTTTTTTATATGCAATACAAATTAATGACTTGTAAAGCGTAAAAACGCATGAATAAGAAAGCAGAAAAATATCGAAAAAAAAGGCACTTTCATGGCAGTTTAGTGAAATGTGGCAAAATTATAACCGCTGAATTGTAAGAAATCACAACGCTATCAATGTGTGTAGGGTTAATAATTACAATTTATGTTTAGAAAATCCATTGTAAAAATTGCTTCCCGGTACTAAAATAATATTTAGCAACTATGGCTTAGTCTGCACTTTTCATTTTATCGCACGAAAGATTAAGTATCTGCTTAAATCTTTGCCATGCGATTTTGCGCCGAAACCAAAAGTGGCAGACAAAAAAATTTTAGGAGGAATATCAATGGTAAAAAAGATGTTGGCATTGGCACTTAGCATTGCCATGATGTGCAGCACATTGCAAATCGTCGGCTTTGCCGCAACGCCGGATCCGACTAACACGGAAACTTTTGAGTTCAAAGGCACAACAGTAACCGTTAACCGTGAAGCGAGCGACTTTAAAGCAAGTGATTATAACGCAGACAAAGCGGCTGCCGGCGTTAACCAGATGAACTATCAGGTTGCACCGCAAACCTTTAGAGAGGTAAACAACGGCAGTACTGTCTCTCGAGATACAGAAAAGTCGCCGGCAACTAATATTGCTCTTTCAAACGGCGTTTGGCAAACGAGAACAGACCCGGCTCAGGTTGCAACAAAGAATAACGATTACAACCCGTTTGATACTGACGCTGAAGGGAATATCACTGCGGTTTACGGCAGAGACAGCGAAGGTTTCTTCAAGGTTTCTGTGGATTCAACAGGCGAAGCTGTTCAAAAAGAGCGTCAGGAAACATGGAAGTATCGCTATGTAATGCTTTACAAATTTGACGGTCTTATTAACAGTATTTCCGATATCGTAATAGGCTCCACTTACGAACCGAAATATGCAACAGGTTCTTATGACGTTTATGTAACCGATAATTACAATGAATTGTATACCGATAAATCATTGGTATATTCGTATAACGACGATGACGGAAAAGGCGCAACTCAGTATCAGTCGTTTAATTTCGGAAAAGGCATAAACGCAAGATATCTGGCGGTTGTAATGTATTCTTCTATTAAAACCGATGCACAATCTGGCGTGTACGAAGCGCTTTTTAAGGATTCAAAGGCAAAGTATTGGTTTCAGGACAGAGTTTGCAACTTCCTTATATACGGAAACAGCGAGAACACTCTGCAAGCGGACGAAAGCGCAGCAATGCTTGATAAAACTGCCGTAACGGTTTCGGATGCTGATATTAAGAGCTATGTTAAGCAAGGCGACCTTTGGGTTGAAAATAGTACTGTTGAAACTAAAAGAAAAGATGTAGTCCCGAACCTTCGCGACGGCACAATCCAGGAGTGGAGATCGTCAGATAAGCCGCTGTATAACTTTATTAACCCCAATTCCACCGGCGACAGCGATAAGTATTTTACCGACGGTAAAAACTTCTTCTATCAGCTTACATATTTATTAAGCGATAAGACGGATATAACCGACATTCTGGTGCTTAACTCTTTTCAAAAGAATATCAGAACAGGTTACTATGACATTTTTGTTTCCGAAAATATCAGTGATTTGTTCAGTGATGCCAATAAGGTTTTTACCTGTGTTAACTACGGAGTACAAACACGCCGTCAGGTTTTGAGCTTTACAGAGCCGAAGGCCGCAAGATTTGTTGCGATCCGTGTTTACGACCCGTATTCGGTTGATGATCCGGCAGCTATGAACGCCGCTAATGATGTGGCTTGTGACAGAAACCGTTACGTTCGTTTGCAGGAGTTCAATGTTTACGGCACAATAAACAACGATTATTCTTATACCGGCAGCGACTATGCTCAATCCGATATGTCAAAAGCTGCAGGAGAGTATAAAACCGCTATGGGAGATAAAGTGACCAACAACCTGCTTACTAACAACCTTGTATACTCACAGGTTATTGCAAACGGCGATAAGATCACTCCCCTTAACGACAACACTCTCGAAAGAGTCGCCGACATCACAACGAATGATGTTGACAATATAGACCGCAGCAGCGGCAATAACAGCTATGACCTTAACGAATACAGAATTTTCGGTGAAACAACGGATACCGGTTTGAAAGATTCAAATAACAACACCATATATATGTTGTCCGTTTCGGATGATGCAACTAAAAACTCAATGGAGCTTCATTATAAGCTCGACGGCGAAGCAACTCTTTCAGAGCTTGATTACACCTACTTCGGTTCATCATTTTGGAATGCGGGTCATGTACTGTTCTCATTTGCGAATACAGAGGAGGAATTGTTCTCCGACACAGCATATAATGCAAATATTTACAACTCTAATCAGAGAATCAACCTTAAACTCCCTGAGGGGGTAACCGCAAGATATGTAGGTGTTCGTATAATTGCAGGTATGTCAATACTTTACAACGAAACAACTATCGGTTATCGAGGCGGAGCAGGCGGCTACTATTATGTACGTCTCAGCCACATCAACCTCACCGGTACATTCACAGAGACTGCTTCCGGTAACGTTACCGCAAAGAATGATGTAACAGGCGAAGCAATCGAGGCAGCGGCTGCTGTTGCTGTTGAAGGGGCTACAACCGATAATAACGGCGCGTATGCAGCAGGCAGCAAGACTCAGAAGGTCACAGCACCGGAGAGCTTAAACAAGGATAATAAAGAATACATATTCAGCGGTTGGTACGACGGCAAGGAGCTGCTTTCGGAAACAGCAACATACGATGTTCCTGTTCTTTCAACAGACCGCGAGGTAGTTGCAAAATATGAAGCCAATGCCGTAACCTACACGGTAACATTCACAGATAAGATTGGCAACACAATTGCCGCAGTTACCGCAAACGAGGGCGATACCCTTGCAAATGTAATTGCAGCAAACAGTATAACAGCCCCCGCAATTTACGGTTATACCTTCAAGGGCTGGAATGTTGACACAGCACAAGCGGTAACAGATAATATAACTGTTCAAGCAACATACGAAAAGAACACAGAAACAAAATATACCGTTACGGTTACTGATACAGTCGGCAACGTAACCACCAGCGAAAATCTGGTATTCGACCAAAAGATTGTACTTACCGACGCTGAGGGTAAAACCGCAGCCTGGGAGGTTGACGGTAAGGTTGTGGGTTACGGCACAAGCGTAACACTGTATGTTTGCGGTAATATGAAGGTAAAAGCAATTGCAGAAGCAACAGAAGCCGATGCAGTTGTAAACCTCGGTGTTGTGGCAGAGGGCGGAAACTTTACCGTATTCGGCAGAGTTGTATCGACAAAGAACATCTCAAAGGTCGGCGTAATATTTGCTTCAAAGACCGCTTACAACGGCGGACTTAAAGACAGCACAGATTGGCTTGCCGATGTTAAGAACCTGCCCGATAACTATTACAAGATGACCGAGATTGCAAACCCGACGGCAGGCGACTTTATGTCTACTCTTACAAACGTTAAGACAGGTGCAACACGCTATGCCGTAAGCTATGCGGTACTCGAAGACGGCACAGTCCTTTACGGTGACGTTGCAGAAAAAACATTTTAAGGAAGGAGAGCGACTGAAATGAAGAAGCAGTACAATGCACCGAAATTCACGTTGCTTAGCACACTTCGCGATGAATTTTGCGACGGCGGCGTAAGCGGAATTTTGGTAACACCCGGCGGTGAAACCGAATCGGATAATTTTGATAAAAACAGTCAATCTCTTCCCGATGATATGGTTGACTAAAATTATCAAAAACCAAACGGCAGATTAAAAAAAGCGCTCGTTCTTAAGCGGCAACAGCCGCAAGGGAACGGGCGCTTTTGGTTTGTGCAACATTGGTATGTGGTTTTTCTTTCTTGCCGCCAAGCCTTTCGATGCTCTACGGCAATGTCTTTTTAGGAGATATTAAAATATAGCTCACATTTAATTATTTGTAAAGCTTAAGCTCAACCTTGCCGAGACCAAACGGCAGCAGGAAGTAGTCATCTGTCCACTTTCTTGTGTCAATCTCGCGGTGCTCATACCACAGCGGGTCTTCTTCGGTATAACCGGTCCACGGAAGGTTAGGCGCGTCGTATCCGCCCCACAGGTTACCTATTTCACCACCTACACGGTGATAAGGACCAAGCAGGTTTCTGAGACAGTTTGCAATCTCAACACGGATGATGTTCTTGCCCGGCTTAAGAGCTTTTTTGATATCAAGTTCATACGGTTTCCAGCAAACGAATCCGCAAGAAGCTTCGTTAACAAAAACCTCGGCAGTACAGCCGTTAAACTCGTCAAAGCTGAACATAATTCTGTTGTTTTTAAGATCCTCTTCGCTAATCTCGATTTCCTTTATAAACGACATTTTGCCGGTGTAGAAAGGATAACCGACGCGTGTTATATCCTTGCCACAGTGCGGAGTTTCGTCATCAATAACAAAATCACCGCTGAAGCGCACAGTGCCGTTAACAACCGGCTCTTCGCGAGAGAACACGCCGAAGTCGCCGATGATAAACAGAGATTCAAGGTCTGTAACTGTCTGGTCGGAATCAAGACCGCCTTCTTTGTCTTTTGTAAAGAAGTTGCGCTTAACAACAATCTCATTATCTCCGACGCGGCAGTTTTCCGGAAGGTCAACAATATTGAAAGCGTGTGCAAAATAGTATCCCTTTTGTGTAAGGTCAACCGGCTTGCCGTTGAAAGTGATCTCGGATATATCTATATCTTCGGCAACAAGCTGCAACGGCATTTCCTTGTTGGCTTTAAAAGTATACTGCAAGTAAATATCGCCGTTATATTCTTCTTTTCTTTCAAGGTTCTCGCAAATTGTAATTGCAGGGTAAGCCTTTTCGCTGAACTCCTCATTTTCGCTCTTTTTGAATTTGCAGAATTCAAGCAGCAAAACATTGGGGTTTTCACGGCGAAGCTGCCAGCTGTCGGTAATCTTTCTTGCAAGATATTCTTCAACCGGTGCCGTGGCTTCGCACTTGCCGTTTTCTGCACAAAACGCAATGCTGGAGCCTTCCGGGATAGTAACGTTATACGTGGTTTCATTGCCGTCGAACAAGCAATATTGTTCTGTTATCTCGGCAGTAAAAGCATTGTAAAGTGTGATTTTGCGGTTGCCCTTAAGCTTAAAGGTGAGTTCTTTGTCGTCGGTGCAATCATCATTCATAACAAAGAAGTAGTCGCGCTCACTGTCTGCACGGTGGTTAACAATAATCTTTGTCATATCGCTTGTGCACGAGACCTTAAAGCTCTCGTTTTCTTTATCAAGCAGATCAAGCAGCTGCTTACGGGTTTCAACAAATATGCAGCCCATTGCTGCGAGCTTTTCCGGCAGCTTTTCATCGATTATTCCGTCAACTCTTGTGGGCATTGTGCCGAGAATGTAAACCTTGCCGCCGACTTTTGTGTAGTCCTCAATGTTTTTAAGTGTGGTCGCACGGATAACCTCAAGATAAGGCAGCACAACGGTTTTGTATGTCATAGCGCCTACTTGGAAACCGTCGTTTGTCACCTTGCCCCAATCGCCGATAGTAGCCTCATCACCAAACTCAAATTGGCACTGAGCACCGCAAAGAGCGCGGATAAGGTGGAAGTAGCGACGGTCGTAATTATCAAGGACGTCATTCTTTTCAACGCCGTCCTTAATTCCGTCAAACAACATATAAGCGGTTTCAAGCGGATGAACGACCATAACGTCGCGCACAGGCTTACCTTGGCTGATAAACCAGCTTACTCTTGCAACGTAGTCGGTCATATTTTTGTATTTATCCCAATAAGGCTGATAGTAGTTAACCTGTGCGGGGAATGCGCGTTTTGCTCTGCCGTGAAGGTTGTAGAAAAATGCGTGCACGCAGCGATGGTTAACACCGAGTGAGGCAAAGTGGTCGAACATATTTCGCTGGTCACGCAAAGTAAAGTCGTTTGTTGTAACACCGTACATCTCGCAAAGCATATGCTCTTTGCCTGCTTGGTGAGCGGCAGAGGTAAGCTGCAACGGAGTGGTATATTGTCCGAGCGTTGACATCGGAGTGTAGTAACCGCCATCTGTCTCATTTCTGCCGAGATCCTCTCTCGGATGCGGCTCTTTAATTGCGCCGTAGCGCCAAGGCATATCTGCTTCAAGAATATCAATGCCCGGTATGTCAAAGTATTTATAATACGGCATAACTGCGCCTGCACGGAGAATCTGTGAAAGCAGACCGTCCTCATTCATTAAGTGACCGCTGAAGCTTACACCGTTCTCGGCACACCAATCTCGAATAACAGTGAAATAAGCCTCTTCCATCATCTTTTGCAGCGTTACACGATATTGGTAACGCACGGTTTTGTAGTCGTCAATGGGGAAGAAGAGCTGCGGAAGTTTATCGGTGATTTTGTATCCCCAGCGTTTTTCAAAAACTTCCGGCATATTGTCGGGCCAAGGCATATAATTATTGTCGTAGTTAGGCTCGTCAACCCAGAAGGTAAACACTGTGTTGCCGTAGTATGGGCGGAATTCCTCCCACATATCCTGATAGCATTCAAGAACATATCTTTCGCATGCTTTTTTATCGTACATATTCAGTGTGCCGCCGATTTTCTCGGGGTTACCCGCTTTGTGTGTTACGATGTGATATTTGCCATATGTTGCAAGCTCGGTGCAATATCCTTTCCAACGGAATTCGTCGTCGGCCAGCTGCTCATCTGTAAGACATTCAAGTCCTTTAAGCACATATTCGTCCTCAAGATCCTTAACGCCGCCGGGCATACGCTTCGCCTGAAGCGTTACCTTCATTCCGTATTTTGTGGCTTCTTCAATCATAACGCGAATCTGGTGCTTCCATTTAGGACCGGGATAATCGGTGCGAAGACCGACATATGTGCGCGCTATGAACGAGCCAAGTCCTTTATCGTGGAATTCTTTAACCTGAAAACGAATATCGTCATCGGTAAGCTCATCATTGAGCATCCAGAAATCTGTTCCGCGATAAATCTGATCGGGGTTTTTAAACTGCTCTTTCATTACATTATCACTCTCCTGTGATTTTGCCGCAGCGCATAAAAAGCCTTTTTGCTTGCGCTTGTCGGCGGTTTGGAAACGGCACTTAATCGGCAGAGCTGAAGCCTTGAAATACCGACCGCCGCAATCCACGTTAATTGTAACAGCATTGTGGTCAAATATCAACCGAATTGCGGTAAAAAGGTGCACAATGTTTATTGCACTTTCTTGTCTATCTTGCACAAAACGGCGAGTGGCTTGATATTTGCTTGATTTAAGCGTGGAAATGTGTTAAAATCAAAGTGCATTTATTATATGGAGTTGATAACGTTGTCTAAACGCAAATTTAAACTTGATGCAAAAAATAAAGTTGCAGCTTGTTTTTCTGCTGCAGTTGCTTTGGTGCTTATTCTTGCCGTGGTGCTCATAACAATCTTAAGCGGCAGAGGAGATGTTACAAAAAGCGGAGAGCTTTTAAAAAGCGTCAACGACGACCGCAAGAGCGGATCTAAAGTTGATGCCGAATTTAAAAAGCAGTATTCCGATTTTTGCCTTAGTGTAATTGAAAAATGTGCCGAAAGTGATGAAAATACAGCGTTCTCTTTAACCAACGCAATGTCCGCAGCGGCGCTTATGGCATACGGTGCAGACGGAGTTACCGAGTCGCAAATTGAAAAGGTAATAGGCGGGGACGGATTGCAAACAGCCAAAGCCCTCTCCGGTATTGAAAAGCGAATATTTGCAAAAAGTTCCAAAAGCGGTGTGCGTTTTTCAAACACTGTTTGGCTCAACAGTTCGGCGCTGTACGGTATCAAAAAAACGTTCTTAAGAGCCGATAAAAAGTATTTCGGTTTAGGAGTTGTGCGTGAAAGCTTTGCCGAAAGTCAAACATTCGATTCAGCAGTAAGAGCGGTTACCGACGCAACTTCCGGCAACACAATGCCGACGATTGATTTTCAGCAAACACAATATATGAACATCGTTTCCGGTGCAAGCTTTGTTTCAAAATGGAAAGAGCAGGCCGATGAAAAGGCTACATTTTCTAATCTTTTTACAGGTGCAAAGGAACAAACCGAAGGAACGTTTTTCAGAACGCTTGAAAAGGGATATATAACAGGTGAAAACTTCGTTGGAATAACTAAGGAATATAACGACGATTTCACATTTGTAGGGCTTCTGCCGAAAAATAAAACCGATGATGAGACAAGTACGGTTGCCGATATTGTGGCGGAGCTTCGCGAAACAGGCAACTTTTCAAAACTGCTCACAGTGGCAAAGGACAGCGCTGTTTCGGTAACGCTGCCCTATTACATCGACAGCGTCAACACCCCCACAACAACCAATCTTTCAAAAATTTTTAAACAGCTTGGCGCAGAGGATATTTTCACAAAATCGGCAGAGCTTAAAAATATGGCAAACAACAGTCGCAACCTGCACTTGGATAGTTTTACCGCGTCGGGCGACATCAGCATAACGCCGGCCGGCTCTTGCTCGGCGACATCCGAAGGTAAGGCTGTTTCGGAAGATAAGCTTTCCCAGAGTAAAAATTCAGTAATTTTTGACCGCAGCTTTATATATTTTGTTGTTGATAATAAAACAGAATTGCCGGTGTATTTTGCAATTCTTAATAACATATAATAAAAAGCGAGGATAGGCTGCCGAGAATCAAAACTATCGCTTGCCTATGTTAATGTGAATTTGAAACGTTGCCGAAAACTGTTGCAAAACAGCCCTGTCTGCGGTGTCGCCCGCGCGCAGCGCGCCTCGCCGAA
>USAR01000034.1 GCA_900552605.1 uncultured Oscillospiraceae bacterium
GCTTTCAACAGCTTATACTCCCGGTGTTGCCGAGCCGTGTCTTAAAATTAAAGAGAACAAAGAGCTATCGTTTAAGCTTACAAGGCGTTGGAACACGGTTGCCGTTGTTACAGACGGCACAGCTGTTTTGGGCCTCGGCGATATAGGTCCGGAAGCAGGAATGCCTGTTATGGAAGGCAAATGCTGTCTTTTTAAAGAATTTGCAGATGTTGATGCGTTTCCGCTTTGCATAAAATCGAAAGATGTTCAAGAAATTGTGCGCACGGTGTGGTTATTATCAGGCAGCTTCGGCGGAATCAATCTTGAAGATATCGCAGCGCCGAGATGTTTTGAAATAGAAAGAAAGCTTAAAGAAATTTGCGATATTCCGGTTTTTCACGATGACCAGCATGGCACCGCTGTTGTTGTTGGCGCGGCTCTTCTTAATGCTTTGCGCCTTGTTAAAAAAGACATCAAAAAAGTACGCTGTGTTATAAACGGCGCCGGCTCTGCGGGAATTGCAATTGCAAAACATTTGCTGCGAATTGGTGTAGGCGATATTGTTATGGTCGACAGGTTCGGTGTGCTTTTTAAGGGCAATAAGGAAATGAACCCTGCGCAAGCCGAAATGGCGGAGTTTACAAACAAAAGCGGTATTATGGGTAATCTTGCAGATGCAATGAAAAATGCAGATGTTTTCATCGGCGTTTCAGCGCCGGGCGTTGTGAGTGAGGAAATGGTGCGCTCTATGAACAGAGACGCTGTTGTATTTCCTATGGCTAACCCAACGCCGGAAATAATGCCGGACATTGCAAAGAGAGCAGGCGCACGGGTAGTTGGAACGGGTCGTTCTGATTTTCCGAACCAGATTAACAATGTTTGCGCTTTCCCCGGAATTTTTCGAGGCGCATTGGACGTTCGTGCAACAGATATTAACGACGAGATGAAACTTGCGGCATCATATGCCATTGCTTCTTTGGTCTCCGATGACGAGCTTAATGAGGACTACATTATGCCAAAAGCTTTTGATAAGCGTGTGGGAAAAACCGTGGCTGCTGCTGTTGCAAAAGCTGCTAGAGAAAGCGGAGCTTGCAAAGAGTAAATTATGCCAATGTTAAATTTGTCTATAAATTTTTGTGAATCATCTGAAACACAGTTAAAATAATCCATTTTAATTTTTTGATATCAGTGATATAATAGATACGGAATACAGTGCTCAGCACTTTGCAAAACCTTGTTGTGAGCACTGTAATTAACTGCTTTTTCAAAAGGAGAGGTTGAATATGAGAATAGGTGCACAGTTTTATACTGTTAAGGACTTTACAAAGGATCTTAAAAGCTTTGATGAAACTCTTAAGAAGGTTGCTGATATCGGCTTTAAAACAGTGCAGATTTCAGGTACTTGTGATTTTAATGCAGCGTGGCTTCGCGATAAGCTTAAAGAATACGGGCTTAAATGCGTGCTGACTCATACTGCACCAGATAAGCTTATAAACGCAACTGAGTATGTTATTGAAGACCACAGAACATTCGGTTGCGACCACATAGGTCTCGGTGCCATGCCGTATCTTTGGAACAGCGAGGTTTCCATGGAAAAGGTTGTGAGTGATTTCAAAGAAACCTTTATTCCTGTTGCGGAAAAGATCAGGGATGCCGGAATGCACTTTATGTATCACAACCATGATCTTGAATTTACAAAAACACCCGATGGCAAGCGCACATATTATGATGTTCTGATTGATGAAATCGACCCGTCGCTTATGGGTTTTACAGTTGATACATATTGGGTTCAAGCGGGCGGCGAAGACCCTGCAGATATGATAAGACGTCTGAAAGGCAGATGCTCGAAGGTTCATTTTAAAGACTACAAAATTTTGCGCGGCGGCGATCCGGCATTACGCCTTGCTGCTTGCGGCGATGGTAATCTCAATTTTGAAAAGATTGCCGAAGCTTGCGAATATGCAGGTGTTGAGGATATCCTTATTGAGCAGGACAATTGCTACGGCGAGGATCCGTTCGAGTGCCTTGAGCGCAGCTATAAATATCTTAAATCCTTGGGAATTGAAAAATAAAATGTAAAAGGGTCGCACAAATGGCAGTGCGGCTCTTTTTTTCACTTGCGTTTTAAAAACTGCATAAAATAAAACAGAGATATTTTTGCGGTATTTGATTAAACTGCGGCAGACGGGGAAAAATGGTAATGTGACGGCTGAGTATAACGTGATTTTAATTTTTAGCTGTGCACATATATTTTAAAATGTGAGTGAGGATTATGTCAATAAAACGAGGGGAAATTTATTATGCGGATCTAAGCCCTGTTGTTGGGTCGGAGCAAGGCGGTGTAAGACCGGTTCTCATAGTTCAAAACGATGTCGGCAACAGGTACAGTCCGACTGTTATTGCCGCTGCCATAACAAGTCAGCACGAAAAGGCACATCTTCCGACGCACATAAAGGTTAATGCGGACGGCTGCGGACTTGCAAAGGATTCAATAGTGCTGCTTGAGCAGGTGAGGACGATAGATAAACAGCGGCTTAAGGAAAAAATGGGTACACTTGATAACACCGCAATGAACAGAGTAGATAAGGCTTTGAGCGTAAGCTTCGGTTTGGGTGCGCAATAACGTATTAAAATTTAATATTCGCCATTGCACATTTTGCGATTATGTTGTAGAATAGATGTTGTAACAATTAAGAAAATGAGCATGCTGTGCTTTTAAAAAAATGAGGATACCTATGACAGAATTGCAAAAGAAATATCTTGCTTTGAGAAAAAGTATTATTGAAAAAGAATTTTCAAGAATGAACAATATGCAGCTGAGTGCTGTTACAACAGCAATAGGTCCCGTGCTGATACTTGCCGGTGCCGGCAGCGGCAAAACTACTGTACTTGTTAACAGAATTGCATATCTTGTTAAATACGGTAATGCATATAATTCGGAAATAACACCCGGTGAAGAGGTTTTGGAAAAGGTGCTTCAGCAGGGAGAATCGGCTGATTATTCATTTTTTTCCGTTGAGCCGCCAAAGCCGTGGGAAATTTTGGCGATCACCTTTACTAATAAAGCAGCCGGCGAGCTGAAGGACAGAATCGAAACAAGACTCGGCGAAAGTGCACAGTACATAAAGGCGGGCACTTTTCACTCGGTCTGTTCAAAAATATTGCGCCGTGATGCCGAAAGACTCGGCTACGACAGTCACTATACGATTTACGATCAAGATGATCAAAAACGATTGATGAAGCAGGTTTGCAAGGAACTTAATATTGACGAAAAACAGGTCCCTTTGCGCTCGATTCTTAATGCGATCAGCCATGCCAAAGATTCACTTGTTTCGCCGGAGGAATTTTTGCAGGATGCAGGAAGTGATGTAAGGCTTAAGCTTATTGCAAAGGCTTATAAAGGATATCAAACAGCGCTTAAAGAAGCGGATGCTATGGATTTCGATGATCTTATTGCAAACACCGTTAAGCTGTTCTCGGAAAATCCCGATGTGCTGGACTATTACCGAAAGCGAATATCCTATGTTATGGTGGACGAATATCAGGACACTAACCACGCACAGTATATGTTTGTGAAGCTGCTTTCCGGTGAGCATCGCAACATATGTGTTGTGGGTGACGACGACCAGAGTATATACCGTTTTCGCGGGGCAACGATCGAAAATATTTTAAGCTTTGAAAAGGAATATCCCGATGCAGCTGTTATTCGTCTTGAGCAGAATTACCGCTCAACGCAGAATATTCTCGATGCTGCCAACGCAGTTATTTCGCACAATTTTGCAAGAACGGGCAAAAGTCTTTGGACGGATAACGGCTGCGGTAATAAGATCAACTGTGTTACTTTGGACAGCGAAAGGGAAGAGGCACGCTTTGTTGCCGATAAGGTTTTAGAGCATATAAGAAACGGCGGCAAATATTCCGATTGCGCAGTGCTTTACAGAATGAATGCACAGTCGAATGTGCTTGAGAGCGTGTTTGTGCGTCTCGGTATTCCGTATCGTGTTGTGGGCGGCATGCGCTTTTACGATCGCAAGGAAATTAAAGATATAATTGCATATTTAAACCTTTTAAACAACACGAGTGATAACATACGTCTCCGTCGTATTATAAATGAGCCCAAACGAGGAATAGGTGATACAACGCTTTCTTATGTTGCGGAAATTGCAGCTGCGGAGGACAAGTCTTATTTCGATATAATGGAGCACGCAAAGGAATACCCCACTCTTTCGCGTGCTGCTGAAAAGATGCAGGCATTTTGCAGCATTATTCGTGAGCTTCAAAGAGCTGCTGAGGATTACAGCCTTACTGACCTTTTGCAAACGGTTATTCAAAAAACAGGCTATGGTGAATACTTAAACTCTTTGCCGATCGAGGAAAGCGACCGTGCCGAAAACGTTAAGGAGCTTGCAACTTCGGTAACTCAGTATGAGCTTGAAAACGAAGAAGCGTCGCTTTCGGGTTTTTTGGAAGAAGTTGCGCTTGTCAGCGATATGGATTCTTATGACACCGAAGCTGACGCAACCGTGCTTATGACTCTCCATTCCGCCAAGGGCTTGGAGTTTAACACTGTGTTCTTGGTTGGTATGGAAGAAGGCATTTTCCCGAGCGGACAAACCATATACGGCGGACCGGAGGAAATGGAAGAGGAGCGCAGAATTGCGTATGTCGGCATAACTCGTGCCAAAAAAGAGCTTTACATAACCAACACCTTCAGAAGAATGATTTACGGTCAGACAAGCTATAATAAACAGTCGCGATTTGTTAACGAGATTCCTAAAGCTTTGTGCAACTGCGAGCTTAAAACAAGCTCATCACCGTTTTCTTCAGGCAGCACATTCAGGTCTGTTTCACACAGTGCCGCACAGACTTCAAGACCGCAGTTTAATACTTCGGCAGCACATCAGAGCAAACCGCAGCTTAATGTTAAGTTTAATATAGGCGACACCGTTCACCACGGTACATTCGGTGACGGCATCGTGCTTAAAGCCACTCCAATGGGTAATGATGTGCTGTTGGAAATCGATTTCCCGAATACCGGCAAAAAGAAGCTTATGGCGGCATTTGCAAAACTTACAAAAAATTGATTGCCGAATACGTTGTTGGCAATAACAACTGTTGAATCTGCGCTTGTGAAGGGGAGCAAATAAAAATGATACTTTCCGTTGGCATTGTTGCATATAATGAAAAGGAGAATCTGCCTATTCTGCTCAAACAATTAACGGAGCAAACAATCGATAAGGGTCGGGTTGAGCTTTTGCTGATAGACAGCTGCTCAACCGACGGAACAAAACAGATTTTTAACGATTTTAAGAGAGATAACGAACTGTATTTTTACGGAATCGAAATACTTGATAACCCCGGCAAAATCCAAGCTGCCGGTTGGAATGTCGCAATTGACAGCTTCAAGGGCGACGCACTGCTTAGGCTTGACGCTCACGCGAGAATTGAACGTGATTTTTTACAAAGAAACTTAGAGTGTCTTGAAACGGGCGAGATGGTGTGCGGCGGTAAGCGACCTAACCTGCCAAGCTCAGATAAACCGCTTTGTAAGCTTGTGGCTCTTGCCGACCGCTCAATTTTCGGCGGCAGCGTCGGTAAATACCATGAGAGTGAAGGCAAAAAATATGTTGACACTGTTTTCCATGGCTGCTACCGTAAAGAGGTTATTGAAAAGGTCGGGCATTTTAACGAAAAGCTTGGAAGAACCGAGGACAACGACTTTCATCGTCGCATAATTGAGTCAGGATTTAAAATCTGTTATGACCCGAGGATATGCTCATATCAGTTTTCACGCGACAGTGTTAAAGGCGATATTAAGCAGAAATATGCAAACGGTTTTTGGATCGGGAGAACGCTTGGCATCAGTCCTAAATGTATTTCACCTTTTCACTTTGTTCCGTTTTTGTTCGTTGCGGCACTTGCAGCAGCGGTTGTATTTGGCATTTTCGTTTCGTTTTTGCCGCTTTGGCTGATTCTCGGTGTGTATTTTACGGCAGATATTGTGCTTAGCATTGCGGCGGTTTTGGGTGAAAAAGAAAAGCTTTCTGTATTTTGGCTTTTGCCTGTTTTGCTTTTCTTGCTTCACTTAGCTTACGGCGCAGGTACTGCGATTGGTTTGCTGAGCATAATTTATAATGATCCGCGAAAAGCGGTTTAACGGCATCAAAATACACTTTGCGCAGTTGACTAATGCGGCTTATTGTGGTATTATTCCTTTTGTTATTCTTTTGGTTGGAGGACTGGTATGGCAGACGAAAGACCTATCGGCGTTTTCGACTCGGGACTCGGCGGGTTAACCGTTGTGCGCGAGCTGATCAAGCAAATGCCGAATGAGGATATTATATATTTCGGCGACACGGGCAGAGTACCGTATGGTACAAAAAGCCGTGAGACAATTCGTAAATATACAAAACAGGATGAGAGCTTTCTGCTTTCAAAAGGTGTAAAGCTTATTGTTGCCGCTTGCGGTACCGTAAGCTCGGTTGCACCCGATATTGGGCAGCTGCTGCCCGTTCCTTTTATGGAAGTGGTCACACACGCTGCGCTTCGTGCGGTTGAGGCTACAAAAAACGGCAAAATAGGCGTTATAGGAACACCCGCTACAATCACCAGTAATTCATATAAAAAAATAATAGAAAAGACGCTTGCCGGCGCGGAGGTGTTTCAAAATGACTGCCCGCTTTTTGTGCCGCTTGTCGAGGCGGGTTGGATTGACCGTAACGATCCCGTTACCATTGAAACCGCAAGGCGCTACTTGCTTCCTTTAAAAGAAAAGTGCGTTGATGTGTTGATTATGGGTTGTACTCATTACCCCGTTCTCACCGATATTATTCGCGATGTTATGGGCGGTGGAGTTCAGCTTGTTAACACAGGTGAGTATACCGCAAAGGCGGTTAAAAAGTTTATATCAGAGCATTCGCTTGCTGCGGAAAGAGTGGGTAGCGGAAAGCGTACATATTACGTGAGCGACTGCCCTGAGTCTTTTTCGTCAACTGCGTCAATTCTAATGGGTAAGAATATAACTGATTCGGTTGAACGTGTGTATATCGATAACATCAAGGAGCTTTTTTAATGAAAAAGGTAATGCTTAGTATAAACGGTGAACAGGATTGCGGCGGTGTTAAAAATGTAACACAATTTGCCTCTGTTGCCGAGTATTACGAAAACGACGGTGAAATCAGAATTATATACGATGACAGTGCCGAGCTGGGACTTGAAGGAGTTAAATCGACTCTTATAATCTCTGCCGACGGTATGGTTATAATGGAACGCGGCGGCGGTGAATACGGCAATATTGTTGTGGAGCAGGGGAGAAGGCACATTTGTGAATACAACACGGAATACGGTCAGCTGATTCTCGGTATTTTCGGAAAGAGCGTTGAAAACCGTATTGAAAGCGGTGTCGGAAGCATAAGTATGAGCTATTCGATAGATGTTGACTCAGGATTTTTGAGTGATAACAGAATTGATATAAGACTCGAGGAGGAAGTTTAAAAGATGTCAATAATAGTTCGGAACACAAAGAATGATATAAAAGAAGCAATTTTAAATGCGGCAGGAAGAGCAGTTGCAAACGGAGAATTCAGCGCCGTTGCATTGCCTGCATTTACAGTTGAAGAGCCGGCCGACCATTCCCACGGTGATTTTGCCGTGAACGCTGCAATGGCATGGGCAAGGGCGCTTAAAAGTGCGCCGCGCAAAATTGCCGAAGCTGTGGTTAAATATTGTGACTTTTCCGGAACGCTTATAGATAAGGTTGAAATTGCAGGGCCAGGTTTTTTAAATTTTTTTGTGCGCGATGAATATTATGCAGCCGTTCTTAAGGATGTTGAAGCTTGCAATGAAAACTACGGCAATTCCGATGTAGGCAAGGGTAAAAAGGTTATGGTTGAATTTGTTTCGGCAAACCCAACCGGGCCTATGCATATCGGTAACGCAAGAGGCGGTGCTTTAGGTGATACCTTGGCTGCGGTGCTGAAAAAAGCCGGCTATGATGTAACGCGTGAGTTCTACGTTAACGATGCCGGCAACCAGATCAACAAGTTTGCACTTTCGCTTGAAGCAAGGTATCTTGAGATTTTCGATTCCTCGTTTCCTTTCCCTGAAGACGGATATCACGGAGCTGATATAACAGAACGAGCAAAGGAATTTGCGGATATCAATGGTGATAAGTTTGTTTCCGTTTCTGTCGAAGAGCGCAGAAAAGCCCTTGTCGATTATGCATTGCCGCTTAATATCGCCGCGCTTAAAACCGACCTTGAGGCATATCGCATTAACTATGATGTGTGGTTCAGAGAATCATCGCTTTATGCCGACGGTACTCTTAAGAAGGTTATTGAAATGATGAAGGAGAGGGGACTTACTTACGAAAAAGAGGGCGCACTGTGGTATAAAAACGCTGAATTCACAGCAGCTTTGCTTAAAAAGCAGGGCAAGAGTGACGCTGATATCGAAAAGCTTGAGCTTAAAGACGATGTGCTGATTCGTGCAAACGGTAATCCAACATATTTTGCAGCAGATATTGCTTACCATTACAACAAATTTGCAATACGTAAATTTGATACCGTAATAAATGTTTGGGGTGCGGACCACCACGGCCACGTTGCAAGACTTAAGGGAGCAATGGATGCAATAGGACTTTCCGGAGATAAGCTTGACATTGTACTGATGCAGCTTGTGCGATTAGTGCGCGGAGGTGAGGTTGTTAAGGTTTCAAAGAGGACAGGTAAATCTATAACCCTTAAAACGCTGCTCGACGAAGTGCCGATTGATGCAGCACGGTTTATTTTTAATTCAAAAGAACCGTCAACCCACTTGGAGTTTGATCTCGACCTTGCTGTGCAGGAGAGCAGCCAAAATCCCGTTTACTATGTGCAATATGCTCATGCGAGAATCTGCAGTATTTTGCGCGCACTTAAAAACGACGGTATTGAGCCGAGAGAATGTAAAAATGATGAGCTTTGTCTGCTTTCAACCGATGAAGAAAAAGCTCTTATTCGCCATATCGCAGCGCTGACAGGCGAGATTGAAGCCGCTGCAAAATCCTATGATTCAGCAAGAATTACAAGGTATGTATTAGAGCTTGCAACACTTTTTCATAAGTTTTATAATTCATGCCGTGTTAAGGGCGTGGAGGAGCCGCTCATGCAGGCACGTATAGCCCTTTGCAATGCAACGGCATCGGTGATACGTGTTGTGCTTTCAATGCTTAAGATCGACGCACCTGAGGCAATGTAAATGCTTTTTATAGTTAAATTGCAGAATAAACAAGAAGAGCTGTCAGACTTTCAAAAAATCTGATAGCTCTTTTTGTTTATAACAATTAGAATAATAGCACCGCAGATGGGTTCAAGGTTGCGAAAAGCCCGTATTGACGGCACTTTCAAAGTTGTGCAATTATTCCCACTCAACGGTTCCCGGAGGTTTTGAGGTTATATCGTAAACAACGCGGTTAACGCCGTTTACCTCGTTGATTATGCGGTTGGAAACTTTGCCGAGAATATCGTAGGGAATTTTTGCCCAATCGGCTGTCATAAAGTCGTCGGTTGTGACGGCGCGAATTGCTATGAGCTGTTCGTATGTTCTGCCGTCACCCATAACGCCGACGGTTTTTACACCGGGGAGCACTGCGAAAAACTGGCTCATTTCCTTTTCGTATCCGCAGCGCGCCATTTCGTCACGTAAAACTGCGTCTGCTTCCTGCAAAAGCTTTACCTTTTCCTCTGTGATGTCACCTATAATGCGCACGCCGAGTCCCGGACCCGGAAATGGTTGACGCCACACAAGCTGTTTCGGTATTCCAAGCAACTCTCCGACCTTGCGAACCTCGTCTTTGAACAGATCTTTAAGCGGCTCGATAACGCCCTGAAATTTAATATCATCAGGCTGTTTTACCTGGTTATGATGCGTTTTAATGACTGCGGCGTCGCCTTTGCCGCTTTCAATTCTGTCAGGATAGATAGTACCTTGCGCAAAGAAACCTGTTGCGTAGTTTTCGCGAATTTTGTTCCAGAACACCCTGTAAAACTCTTCGCCGATTATATGTCGTTTTTTCTCTGGATCTACAACGCCCTTCAGCTTTTTATAAAACTCTTGTTGACAGTTTATTCTCACAAAATTCATATCAAAAAGCTTTGTGAATGTCTCTTCAACAAAATCGCCTTCGTCCTTGCGCATAAGTCCTTGATCAACGAAAACACAGGTCAACCTCTTGCCGATGGCTCTGCTGATAAGCGCCGCTGCAACAGAGGAATCAACACCGCCTGAAAGACCGAGCACAACGTTGCCGTCGCCGACTTCGTTGCGTATTTCCTCAACCGTTTTTTCAATAAAACCTTCCATTTTCCAATCGCCGCTGCATTTGCAAACATTGCGAACGAAGCTGTCGATCATTCCCATACCGTATTCGGTATGGTTGACCTCCGGATGAAATTGAACGGCGTACAGCTTACGCTCTTTATTCTCCATTGCGGCAATAGGGCAATTTTCTGTATGAGCTGTTACTTTAAATCCGGACGGAGCCTCACTAATGTAATCTGTGTGGCTCATCCACGAAATAGCGGATTTCGGCATATTATTTATGCTGGAAAACAGGGGGGAGGTCAAATCGTAAAATGTTTCGGTTTTTCCGTATTCGGAATAAGGCGCTGTTGTTACTTTTCCGCCGAGAGTATAAGCCATCAGCTGGCAGCCGTAGCAAATACCGA
>USAR01000035.1 GCA_900552605.1 uncultured Oscillospiraceae bacterium
GATTATCGAAAAATACGATGCGGCGTTCCACAAGCTCGGCATAATGACACTTGCGCATTTTAAGAGTGATGTAAAATCATCGGGTCATTTATACATCACTCGTGTGCCGGGCATCACTGTCAAGCAACGCAACGATATTATAATTGATATGGCAAAAAAAGGCATTGTTTGCAATGTTCATTATAAACCTCTGCCTATGCACACCGCCTACCGTGCGCTCGGTTTTGATATTAAAAACTTTCCGAATGCCCACGCTTTCTTTAAAAATGAAATAACTCTGCCGCTTCACACCTGCCTTACAGATGAAATGGTGGATTATATCATTAAAAGCTATTCGGAAACCGTTAAAAACTACATTTAAATATTTTAAAGCAGCATTTTAAAAAAAATTGCTGCTTTAAATTTTTTTGTAGAAAAATGAAAAGTGCAAAACCCTGCGCTTGACATAATAAGGAACAGCAGTTATAATGGATTCAGTCGCAACATATGTTGCATATCAAACGATATATATTAAATCATATACTTATAGTTATGGGGTGTATAGCTTGGAAAATGTAATTGAAATTAACGGTCTTTCGAAGTCATTCGGCGAAGTCCGTGCAGTGGATAACCTCTCGTTTTCGGTAAAGCGAGGCGAGCTTTTTGCGTTTCTCGGTGTTAACGGCGCAGGAAAGTCCACCACAATCTCAATTCTTTGCGGTCAACTGAAAAAGGACGACGGCGAAGTTAAGATATGCGGTGCCGACATTAAAGACGGTGGCGCAAACACCGCGTCAAAGCTCGGCATTGTTTTTCAAAACTCCGTGCTGGACAGCGCATTAAGTGTCCGCGATAATCTTAAATACCGCGCCGCTCTTTACGGCATTGACGGTAAGGATTTTGAAAACCGACTGCTTGAGCTTTCAAAGCTTCTTGATTTCGATAATATTCTAAGCCGTACAGTAAGCAAGCTTTCGGGTGGTCAGCGCAGAAGAATAGATATTGCACGCGCACTTTTGCATCGCCCAGAAATACTTGTGCTTGACGAACCCACAACAGGGCTTGACCCACAGACGCGGCGTATGCTTTGGAACGTTATAGCAAGTCTCAGAAAAAGTGAAAATATGACCGTGTTCCTCACAACGCACTATATGGAAGAGGCTGCCGACGCCGATTATATTGTTATTTTAGACAGCGGAAAAATTGCGGCGAAAGGCACACCCTTGCAGCTTAAAAACAAATATACGGGCGACTACATAACACTTTACGGCGAAGATGCCGCTCAAAATGCCGAAAAACTCGGCGTACCTTTCGAGCCGCTTAAAGACGCGGCACGTATTACCGTTGCTAACACAGCCGCCGCAACAAAGCTTATTTCCGAACGTCCCGAGCTTTTTGAAGATTATGAAATAATAAAGGGTAAAATGGACGATGTATTTTTAGCGGTAACAGGCAAAAAGCTTATCGGAGGCGATGAAAAATGAAAGAAACAAGAGCACTGATATGTCGAAACACAAAGCTGTTTTTTAAAGACAAGGGAATGTTTTTCCCAACACTTATAACTCCGGTTATTCTGCTTGTTCTCTATGCAACATTTTTGGCAAAGGTTTATCACGACAGCTTTGCTTCGGCACTGCCTAAGGGCTTTGAGATAAGCGATAAACTGCTTGACGCCACAGTGGGCGGCGAGCTTATATCGTCGCTGCTTGCGGTTTGCTGCGTTACGGTTGCATTCTGCTCTAACCTGCTTATGATAAATGATAAAATAACGGGCGCCGTTCACGATCTTACCGTTTCTCCCGTCCGCCGTTCATCGCTTGCGATAGGCTACTTTGCCTCGGCTGCGTTTTCAACCCTCATCATTGCAGCTGTTGCGGTTGTTGCCGGTTTTATTTATCTTGGCGCTGTTGGGTGGTATCTCTCGGTTTCCGATGTGCTGCTTTTGCTTGTTGATGTCTTTTTGCTGACACTTTTCGGAACTGCGCTTTCCTCTTGTATAAATTTCTTTTTATCAACCCAAGGACAGTTGTCTGCTGTCGGCACGCTTGTAAGTGCGGGCTACGGCTTTATTTGCGGCGCTTATATGCCTATTTCAAATTTTTCGGAGAGTCTTCAAAAGGTGCTTAGCTTTCTGCCCGGCACCTACGGCACAAGCCTTTTGCGCAACCACGCACTGAATGGTGTTTTTAAAGAGATGGGAAATGCAGGCTTTCCAAACGATGTTGTGGAAATGATACGTGATTCTGTAGACTGTAATTTGTATTTCTTCGGAAACAAGGTTTCGCTCGGCGCAATGTATATTATACTCGGCGGCTCGGTCCTGCTGCTTATTTCAATCTATATTATTCTTAACTATGTTTTTCACAGCGAGAAAAAACGTTGATTTATAACGGGAGGAAACAGCAATGTTAAAAATTGAACATCTTACAAAAAAATACGGTAATAAAAAGGCGGTCGACGACCTTTCGCTGCACATAGCCCCCGGTGAGATATACGGTTTCATCGGTCACAACGGTGCCGGCAAAACCACAACGCTGAAAGCAGCAGTCGGAATTTTGCAGTTTGACAGCGGCGAGATTACTATTGCCGGTCACTCGGTTAAAACCGAGCCGCTTGAAAGCAAAAGGCTTATTGCATATATTCCCGATAATCCCGATTTATACGACTATATGACAGGCATTAAATACTTAAACTTCATTGCGGATATCTTCGGTGTTAACAAAGCCGAGCGCGAGGAAAGAATACATAAATATGCCGAGCTTTTTGAACTGACGTCGGACCTTGCCGAGCCTATTGCTTCATACTCTCACGGTATGAAACAAAAGCTTGCCATAATTTCCGCTTGGATCCACTCCCCTAAGCTTATAATTATGGACGAACCGTTTGTAGGTCTTGACCCCAAAGCCGCGCATATTCTTAAAGGTATGATGCGTGAGATTTGCGATAACGGCGGCGCAATTTTCTTTTCCACCCACGTTTTGGAGGTTGCCGAAAAGCTTTGCGATAAGATTGCCATAATAAAAGGCGGCAAGCTTATAGTTTCCGGTACTATGGAAGAGGTTAAGGGAAATGAAACGCTTGAAGATGTTTTCCTTGAATTGGAGGATAAATAATGCTTAATATACTGCTGAAAAAGCAAATAGCGGAAATTTTTCGCAGCTATACATATGACGCAAAAAAGAATAAGGCTCGCTCAAAGGCTGCTACCATCGGTTTTATTGTGATGTTTGTTATTTTAATGGTCGGCGTAATCGGGGGAATGTGCGGCGCGCTTGCCTATCTTATTTGTCAAACTATGGTTGCGGCAAACCTCGGCTGGCTGTATTTCGACATAATGGGTCTTATTGCCATGCTGCTTGGCGTTATCGGAAGTGTGTTTAACACATACTCGGGACTTTACCTTTCAAAAGATAACGACCTCTTGCTCTCAATGCCAATCCCCGTTAAAAGCATTATGGCGGCAAGACTTTTGGGCGTTTATTTAATGGGGCTTATGTACTCAGGCGTTATTATGCTGCCGGCAACGGTTGTTTATTGGATAACCGCTCCGCTCACTCTCGGCACCGTTATAGGTCCTGTTGTAATGACAGCGGTCATCTCGGTTTTAGACCTTGTGCTTTCCTGTTTACTGGGACTTGTTGTGGCAAAGATAAGCCTGAAGCTTAAAAATAAAAGCTTTATAACGGTTATAATTTTTGTTGTATTCTTTGCCGCTTATTATTGGTTTTATTTCAATGCGCAAAGCTTTATAAACAACCTTCTTAAAAATGCCGTAATATACGGCGAAGCGGTTAAGGACACGGCATACCCGGTTTATCTTTTCGGTAATGTCGGCACGGGCAATGCTTTAGCAATGTCGGTCTTTGCTGTGGTTTCCGCAGTGCTGTTTATCATTATGTATCTTATAATGGCGAGAAGCTTCATAAAAATCGCAACTTCGACCGGAAATATTAAAAAGAATACTTACAATAAAGAAAGCCGAAAAGGTGAAAAGGTCAAGTCTCCCGCAGCTGCCCTTTTGCAAAAGGAATTCAAAAGAATTACAACCAACCCTACTTATATGATAAACTGTGCTCTCGGTGTGCTGCTGTTCCCTGTCGGCGGTATCGCGGTGCTTATTAAAGCAAAACCGATTTTTGCGGTGATTTGCGAGATCTTCGGAAGAAACAGCGGCGCCGCAACAATAATTGCCGCATCATTAGTGTTTATGCTAGGTTCTTCAATCTGCACGGCAGCTCCCTCAATTTCGCTTGAGGGCAGAAATCTTTGGATATTGCAGTCACTGCCGATAGAGCCGCTTTCAGTGCTCAAGGCAAAATGCAAGGCGCAGTTTTTGTTAATGACGATCCCTTGTGTTTTCTTTGTGCTGTGCGTCGGAATCTCAATGTTTGAGGGTGTTTTAAACCTGCTGCTTCTCATATGTGCCACGGTTATGTTTTCCGTGCTGTGGTCGCTTTTCGGCCTCTTTTTGGGAGTTAAAATGCCCAATCTCAATTGGACAAACGAAATAACTCCGATAAAGCAAAGCCTTAACGTTATGATTGCCTTTTTCGGCGGCTGGGTTTTTGCGGCGGCATTTGCGGTAATTTATTTCTTCTTTGGTAAGGCAATAGGTTCGGAATTATATTTACTTATAACCACAGCTTTATCTGCAGCGCTTTCTGCACTGCTTTACGGTTGGATTAAATCGAAAGGCACGGCACAGTTTGCAAAGCTTTAATAAACCACGGTTTCAAGGCGCTGAATAAAACAGCGCCTTGAAGTTTTTTGATGGAGGATATTACAATGCAAAATGAAGAAAAACCGAGCATAGCCGCTCTTATGTCGGCGTTTGTAATAGCTTATCATACACTTAACTATCGGCAGCTTATCTACAGCGACGAGTTTTCCGCCAAAATCATCAGCGAGGAAGAATACAATGCCGTTAAAAAATACATAATTTCAGGTGCGGCTTTTTTTGAGCCTACCATTTACAAAAGCTTTCAAAACGACGAGCAGGCGCTGAGATACATTGTTAACAAGCATTTAGCTCCAACTGTGCTCTGTCGCGCGGCATACTGCGAAAATGCAGCGAAAGCAGCCGTGCTGACAGGCACAAATCAGGTGGTAATACTTGGGTGCGGTCTTGATACCTTCTCTTTTAAAAATCGTAAAATTCTTAAAAATATATCGGTTTTTGAGCTTGACCGAAGCGCTGCATTGGAGGACAAGCAACAAAGAATTATAAAAGCCGGAATTGAAAAGCCTGATAATATTAAATATATAAGCTATGATTTTGCTGCGGACGACCTCAGGGAAACGCTGCTTGAAAGCGGCTTTCAAACGCATAAAAAAACGCTTTTTATATGGCTCGGAGTAAGCTATTATCTTTACTGCGGCGATATTGAAAAAACACTGTCGGCGATTGCCGCTATATCCGATGCAGGCAGCGAGATAGTTTTTGACTATGCAGACGCAGGGCTATTTCTTTCCGATGTACCCCGTGTTAAAAATATGCTTGCAATGGCAAAAGCAAGCGGCGGGGAAATGCGTTCAAGCTTTGATTATCTCAGCATCGACTCTTTGCTTTCAAAGCACAGCTTTTTGATTTATGAAATATGCACTCCTTCCGATATTCAAAAACAGATTATAAACCCCAACGGCTGCGACATAACAGCGTTTGAAAATATAAACTATATCACTGCGGTGCTGCAAAAACAATGTGAATAATTTGCACAAACAGACTTGAAAAAACGCTGTCAATGTGCTACAATGGCTTTGCACATGAAAAGTGTTCTTTATTTTATTGCTTACTAAAGGTGAGGTACCTGAAATGAAAACAAAATCGCTTTTATTTATATTGCTTGCCGCAGCTTTGCTTTTTTGCGGCTGCAGCGGCAAGAAGGACAAGCAGTCAAGCAGTGCTGCGCCGTCTGCCGCATCGATTGTAAGCTCCGTTTTTGAAAGTTCAAAAGCAGATACGGCGGCAAGCTCGGCAACAAGCAGCACCGATACAAGCAGCGTTGCAAGTACTCCCCATAGCGCGGTAAGCAGTGATGATGGCAAAGAAGATGCATCAAGCCGCCTTTTTATCGGAGATTCAAGAACGGTTGGACTTGAGAGCTACTCCGGTCTTTCGGCAGATTATTTTGCCGATGTTGGAATGAGTATTTACAATATTTACGATAAAACGCTTAACGTGGGAGGCAGTCCTTACACCGTTAAGCAGCTGCTTTCCTCTAATAAATATGATAAAATCTACCTAATGCTCGGTGTTAACGAGATTGGCTATGCACTTGACAGCACCGTTAAAAAATACAGCGAGTTTGTTGATTATATCCGCGAAGCGCAACCGTCGGCGAAAGTATATATTCAAGCCAACTTGCACGTTGCCGCGGCACGCTCGGCAAGCGACACTTATGTTAACAACAAAAACCTTAACCGCTTTAACAAAGCAATTTCGGAATTAGCAGACGACAAAACGGTATTTTACCTTGACATAAACACGGTTTTCGACGATGCCGACGGCAATCTCCAAGCCGAAAGAACTCCGGACAACACACATCTTTATGCCAAGGATTACGCAGAGTGGGCTAAGTGGATAATAAAGCAGAGTGAATGATAAATGTACAGAGTTTTTATTGTTGAAGACGACGAGGGCATTGCCTCGGCAATTAAAGAAAAAGCGGAGCTTTGGGGGCTTGAAGCCAAAACGTCCGGTGATTTCAGAAATGTTTTAAAAACCTTTGCTGAATTTAATCCGCACATTGTGCTGCTTGATATTTCACTGCCGTTTTTCGACGGTTATCATTGGTGCGGCGAAATCAGGAAGATTTCAAAGGTGCCCATAATATTCATTTCCTCTGCTTCGGACGGAATGAACATTGTTATGGCAATGAATATGGGCGGAGATGATTTTGTTGCAAAGCCGTTTGATATGAATGTGCTTATGGCAAAAATCAATGCCCTGCTTCGCCGCAGTTACGATTTTTCAGGCGCTGTGCCGATTATTGAGCACAAAGGAGTTTTTCTTGACACCGGCAAAAACACCGTTCAGTTTAACGGCCGACAAATACCGCTGAGCAAAAATGAATACCGCATTTTATTTTGCCTTATGCAGTCGGGCGGAAAAACGGTAAGCCGTGAAAAGCTGATGGAACAGCTGTGGGAAACCGACCAATTCGTTGATGAAAATACCCTTACCGTAAATGTTAACAGGCTTAGAAAAAAGCTTGAGGCGGCAGGGGTTAAGGACTTTATTTCAACGCGCGTGGGCGTTGGATATATTATTGAATGATATGAAAAGTTTTTTAAAGTATTTCCTTTCACACAAAGCCGCCGTAATTGCTTACCTATGCTTTTGCCTGGTTTTTTCGGTGACGTTTTTTCTCTATGAGCTGCCGCTTGATGCCGTGCTCTACCCTGCTCTGCTCTCGGCGATACTCGGTATTGTTTTCATCACGGTCGGAGCGATTAAAGAAAACGGGAAGCATAAAACTCTTGAAAAGCTAAAGCAGCTGTCAACCGCTATGATCGACGAACTTCCAAAGCCTGACAGTGTTTTGGAAAATGATTATGAAGAGATAATATTAAAGCTTAAATCCGAGCATATGACAGCGCTTATGAATGCCGAGGAAAAATACGGCGATATGATGGAATATTATACCGTGTGGGCGCATCAAATCAAAACGCCGATAGCCTCAATGCGGCTGGCGCTTCAAAGCGAGGACTCCGACCTTGCAAGAAGACTGTTTTCCGACCTTTCAAGAATTGAGCAATATGCCGATATGGTGCTTGCATTTTTGCGCTTGGACTCTAAAAGCAGCGATTATGTATTCTGCAAAATTTCAATTGACGATGTTGTAAAGCAAGCAATCAAGCAGTTTAAAACCGAGTTTATAGCGCGTGGAATAAAGCTGTCGTTCAGTGAAACCGGTCTTTATGTAATAAGTGATGAAAAGTGGCTGTTGTTTGTTGTAAAACAGTTGCTTTCAAACGCACTTAAATACACAAAAAGCGGCACAATATCAATATACCTTGAGGGTAACAGACGTCTTGTTATAAGCGATACCGGCATCGGCATTGCTCCTGAGGACCTGCCGCGCATTTTTGAGATGGGCTATACAGGCTACAACGGCAGGAGCGACAAACGCGCAAGCGGCATCGGTCTTTATCTTTGCAACAGAGTATGCGAAAAGCTCGGTATCGAAATATCCGCTGACTCTAAGCTTGACTGCGGCACAAAAATCAGTCTAAGCTTTTGCGACGAGCAGATTAAAAGCAGTGCTCGGTAAAAAAACTGTCGTGTTTTAAAAAATTAAATATCAGAGCCGCTGATTTTACACGGCACCGTCGGGCAATTGAGCAACGTTTTGAGGTGCCGTTTTATTATCGTTTGCCTAAGCTTAATCTGCAAAACAAAAAATCAGTGCCGAGAGACATTAAAAAACTTGTTACTCGGCACTGATTTTGAAGTGTGATATTACTTTGCGTTTTCGTTTCCGCTTACAATGCTGTAATACGCGTTTGAGGTAATTTTATAAACCAAAGTATAAAGCAACGCGAACAACAAAAAGCTTACTACGGTAACGCCCGAAAAAAGCGCAAAATTATCGAATTGGAAAAGCACCAAAAGCTTTTTGATAACAGGGAAAGCAAACCCTAAGTGCATTCCCGCAAATAAAAGCGGCAGGAAAAACACAGTTAAAAGCTGCGAGTTGATGCTGCGCTTTATCTCACGCTTTGTCATTCCCACTTTTTGCATTATCATAAAACGCGAGCTGTCCTCATAGCCTTCCAAAATCTGTTTGTAATAAATAATCAGCACGGCTGCGATTATGAACACAACGCTAAGCGCTATTCCAAGATAAAACAGTCCGCCGTAGGTTTGGTAAAAATCATCATTAGAGGCAGCTCTGCTCCCCATTGAAAGCATCTCATACGTAAGTTTTTCCGAGTCAATTGCGGGATTGTCGGAAGTAAGCGCTCTCGGAATTATATCGAAAAGCTCAATCTGCTTTTTCTTTCCGGCACTTGTGTTAAACCCCATTTTCCAGCAAATATCCGCATTCCCCGTATCTGTAAAATTAACCTTTTCAATCGCTTTGTCGGGATCGTTAACAAACAATACCACGCTTTTAATTCCGCTTGCATTTAAAAAGTAGTCTCCGTTTTCTGCAAAATCGTGAATCTGTGTTTTAATTTTGTACTTCTTGCCGTTTTTTACAGAAATTTCGTCGGTATTTAAGCTGCAATCCTTACTGTACTGAACAGCCGCTTCATTACCGGCAAGCTTTATGCTTTTGCCCGTGTTTCTGTTGTAATCCTCAATTGAAACAATAAAAAATTGAAAAACGTTTTTGAATTCATCGGGATTGATGGTGTTAACATTAACCGCATCGGGACTGATGACACCGTCTGTTATTCTCGCAGTAAAATATGCATAGCCGTAATCAACAATTTCCTGCGTCTTAGCACCGTTCTTTTCGGCTTCGTTCAAAAGTGCTTTTTTTATCGTTGTCTTTTCCCACTGCGGAATACTCAATATATTATTTGTGTCATATTTCGCCGTGAATACAAAATCGCGCGGATAAAGTGCATTGCAGGAATCCTTTGCGCCGAAGTAAAGACTTGATGTTGATGATATCATAACGAGCACCATTGTTGCAAGTATGCAAATTGAGGCAAGACCTGCTCCGTTGCGCTTCATACGGTAAACCATTGAGGAAACCGAGACAAAGTGATTTGCTTTGTAATAATAGTTCTTTTTACGCTGAAGCAAACGACAGAAAACCACAGAGCCTGCAATCATAATAAGATATGTTCCGATTATAACCAAGATAACCGCAACAAAGAACAGTGCTGCAGCTTTAAGCGGTGTTTCAATGCTTACCGCAATTACATATGCCGCAATAAGCAATATCAAACCAAGCACACCAAGTACCGGATTCGCCTTAGGCGGCTTTTCACCGGTGTTTTCACTTTTTACAAGCGACATTGCGGTGGAAAAGCGAACCTGTCTCAATGCGTTAAGATAAAGCAGGGCAAAAACAATTAAAAACACTATAAGCGTGTAAACGACCGCTTGGGTTTCTATCCTGAGTTTATAATCGACATCGCTGTGGATTATTTTTAAAAGTCCGAGCTCTGCAAGCTTTGAAAGAGTTATTCCGAAGAAAAGACCTGCCGCAAGAGCAAACAGAGCAATTATAATTGTTTCAAAAAGCAATATAAGACCTATGTTCCGCTTGCCCATTCCCAATATATTGTAAAGACCGAACTCGCGCTTTCTGCGCTTTATCAGAAATGAGTTTGTGTAAAACAGAAACACGCAGGCAAAAACTGCGATAACTCCGCTGCCAAAGCTCATTATCATTTTTGTTGTACCGCCGCCTCTTATGTTATCGAGCGTGGCGTTGAATTGCAGCGACGCTATTATATAATACATTGTAACCATACCGACGCAGGTGAGAATATATGGCAGATAAATGCGCTTGTTGGCTGTAATTCCGTTTAGTGCCAAACGCGGATAAAAAAGCTTTTTCATTGTGCCTCACCGCCTGTTGCAAGCAAAGTGAGAGTGTCAGATATTTTTTGATAAAGCTG
>USAR01000036.1 GCA_900552605.1 uncultured Oscillospiraceae bacterium
GCCGTCGCCGAAGGTGGTGTAAGAATCGCCGCAAATTCCCGTTTCTGCCGCAGGCAGCTGCGTTACTCCGATTTCCGGGGTTATGTTTGCGCGCTCACAAACAGTCATATGCAAGATATCGTTAAGCTTTTTGAAAACAGGCGGCTCAAATCGTCTTTCGCAAGCGGTTTCCAGGCGGTCGCGAAGCTGCTTGCGATTTATTATGTGATCTCCCACATTGTGCAGCTTTGCCTCAATTGTAACTCTTCCGAACTTATCGACCGAGCAGCCGCAATCTGTTGAAAGCAGCCCCATCTCACGCAAAGCGCCTACAACGGTCTCTGCCATATCAAGGTCATAGTGCCTTGATGTATCAAACTCGTTTGCGAGGTCTAATAGCATATCCGAAATTCCGTCGAACTGATCCGAAACAACGCCGCGCACTTGTGTGATTCTTTCTTCCGCACGCATTCTTGCCAAGTATTCGCCGTAAACCGTCCTTAGCGTACTTTCCACTGTTTTTGCACGCAGGCATTTTTCCGCAAATTCCGGTGCGCATTCCTCAAGTGTTCCGCCGCCCTTTCTTATGGAATCCGCAAGCGCGCCGAGAGCACGGTGAGTTTCATCACGATTGGTTTCCCAACAGCTTATTCTGAAAGAACAACCGCTGCATGCTCTCTCCTCACAGCCGGTAAAAATATCGCCGGGTTCAGGCGACTGTATTCTTTTAAGTCGCTTTGCAACTTCCTCTATTGTGCCGGAAACATCGCCCAACGCACCGCTTGCATATTTCAGCCGCACAACAAGGCTCTTGCGCATACCCTCAAGGCTTTCAAGCCGCACAGGCGGTGTGAAAAATCCGGCGATAACGGTGCACACCTGCTTCGGCAATAGCAAAAACACCGCAATACCAAGCACTATTTCAACAATAAAAACAAAGCTTTTTTCATCAATACCGAAAACGCATATTGAAATAAAGGTGGGAATGGAAAATCCAACTATTGCAAGCACTCTGCCGCCGCTTGAAAAAAGACCGGCTATCATACCGCCTACGGCATAAAGACAAACAAGCTTTGCGTCATTGGAACTGAGTGCCGCTGCGAAGCCCACAGCAGTGCCTGCAAGAGCGCCGCCGGAAACCGCACCGAAGCGAGCGGCTGTTAAAACTGTTGCAACAATAAAGACCTTGCCGAGCGAAAATCCACCTACTGCAACCGGTACAAGCGCTAAAAGCGCCATATCCGCAGAGATTATAACAGACGCCAGCTCCTCTCCGCCGAGACCGACGCCCGCCAGCGGATTTATTTCAAATGTCCTTGCAAGAAAATATGTAAGTCCGCCGGACAAAACACCCTCGCAAAGAAGCAACAGTGTATTATCCGAATTACTCATACAAGACACAAGGTTGCAAACCGTAACAGAGACCAGCACGGTAACAGCACAAAACGGGGCTGTTGTTGATAGTTTTTTGATTCCTGCTGTAAGCAACCGTATGCTGACAGCCGCAAAGAGCGACGCAATGTATCTGAACGGAGTATCGCTTACGCCGAAGAACAGATATCCAAAAAATGAGCCTGTTGCCGCTGTAAGCGAATATTTCAGCGGCACTGCCGCCGAGAGAATAACTCCGAGCGGTGTAAGGCTTGAAAGCAGCTTTACCTGCGAGCAAAGCAGTCCGCATACCGCCGCCGCCAAATGCAAAGCCACCGCGTGCAACGTTGTTCCTTTAAGCGGAACAGCGGACACTCCTGCTTTTAAATTTTCTTTCAAGTTTAATCACTTCTCCTCATTTTAATTATCCTGTTTTTGGCCCTATCTGAAAAGCCAGGTTTTTGTGCAAGGCACAAAGCAACTCGTTGCAGATGAATTTAAAACAACACCTTCTTGCGCAATATTAAGTTATTTAAATTATATACCGCAAAATAGAAATAATTTGTCATGACTTGATGTGAATTATTATAATATTTCTACGTTTAGTGTCCGGAAATGTCGCTTTATTTCCAAATTGTCGTTTGTATTTTTTAAAGCAAGTAAAAGTATTAACTGCCAAACGCAATGTCCGCTAAAAAAATGAATCTCAGCAATATATAAATACCCAAAAAACACGGCAGCAGCTCTTAAATTGCCCGTAACAATAAATGCATGTTTTGAATATAATGCTGTTGAAGTAAATGCAGGCTAAGCGGCAACAATGTCGTCTCGCCTAACTTCGATTATTATTTAGGAGGATATATCCGTATGGCAGATGTAAGAAACAACACCCAATCCCCCGGCAGCGCCTTTAAAGAAGCGGTATGTATTGACGCCGGCAGAGTCTACGATTCCTGCTGTGATCGCGATTGCCTTGAAGACCTTCGTTGCTATTTTTCAAGCGAAGGTCAGAGCATTATTGAAAGTGCTTTAAACATACGTGCAAAAAAAGCCGAGGTTTTCAATGTTTATATAAATGTTGAGCCTGTAACATTTAACCGCGGCTATTATTCGTGCAGTCTTAACTTCTTCTTCCTTGTGGATTTTGATGTATTTACATCGCAGTGCACAAAGCCTGTCAGCGTCAGAGGTTTCTGCTGCTATGAGAAAAAGGTTATACTTTACGGCAGCGAGGGAAATGTTAAGGTATTTTCGAACACAAACAACTGCTGCAACACGTGCGACGATGTTTATCAAAACTCGGCAAACGCTCCGCGCTGCGTTGTGCAGGCTGTTGACCCTATTGCCCTTTCGGCAAGAATTTGCGAGCTTCGCAGCTGCTGCGAAAACAATTGCTGTGTTCCGCAATGCGTTTGCGAAGCCATCGGCGGCACGGTTAATATGTCGCAAGAGCTCGGCACTCCCACAGTGCTCGTAACTCTCGGACTGTTCTCGATCGTGCAGCTTGTAAGAAATGTGCAAATGCTCGTTCCTGTGTATGATTTCTGCATACCCGAAAAGCAGTGTCAGGATTCAACAGACCGTCCCTGCGATGTATTTTCAAAAATACAGTTCCCCACAGAGGACTTCTTCCCGCCGCGCTCGGCAAGCGATGACTGCGGCTGCGGCTGTAAGGCAAATACCTGCGATTAAAACTGCTTAATTCCCCAAGCATTGAAAATAAAATTATAAGTGCACAAAAGCGCAGCACCTAAGGATAAAAGCCTTAAGTGCTGCGCTTTAGATATTATTTTTTCTTTTATTTACTTTAGCTTCGGCTTGATTGCTGCCCAAAATTTTTCTGCAATCTCTTTCATTCCTTTATCGTTGGGGTGATTATACATTCCGTGCGTATCTTCTTTATCGCGTATATCTCCGAGAGTTATAAATGAATCGCCGTATTTTTCGGCAACCGCCTTTTTCTCGCTGTCAAGCACAGGGCGAATGTAAAACCCTTCCGAATGAAACACCATTGCATTTTCATTTTTGCTGCAAAGATAGTTCCTTAAATACTCATAAGCCTCACCGAATTTTACCGAAGGTTTTTTGTCGTCATCATAATCTTTTGAAACATTTGCGCCGAAAAACATAATGATGATATCCGGCTTAAAATCCTTTGCGACAGGATAAAGCTCATCAACGATTTCTTTGCTGAAAGCGCGCTCGAAGTTTGCCACTTGAGTTATACAATATGAAACATCGGGTCGGTATTCCCTTTTGATTTTTTCTACAATCAAGTGGACATAGTCATTTTCAGGCTTTGTTGCTGCCATTCCGCAATCGTTAAACCAATTTATGCTTGGTTTCGGGCTGTGCTTTGTAATGGAATTACCTACAAACATAACTTTAAATCCGCCGTTGCCGTAAACATAAACGTCGCTTTGATTTTGGTTAGATGACGGAACAACATTTTCCTGCAAGTTTTTCACAATTTTCACCACCGAAAAAATAAACATTTCGGAAAGTGTGACGCCGAATCCGGTCCGAGAGTCCCACCTCCCTAAGCAATAACATTCTATCTCAGCATATTTGCTTTGTCAAGTTTAAAATGAGTATCCCTTATATATTAAACGTTTACCGTATGTTTACCCGTCTTTTTTTGCGCTATCGAAGTCACTATAAGAAGTATTGTTTCGATTTTCAAAACACGCTAAGCAAACACGAATTATTGTTTTTTGGAATAACGCTTCCGTTACACTTTTATACGGTAGCCCGCAAGACGGGCATGCTCCCGCGCCGCGCGCACGTTTTTGCTTTATATAAACGACGCTTTTCCTCTTTATTGTATTTTGTGCAGAGTCAAAGCGTTACCGTAATTCATAAAAAACGGGAAGCGGCGCCGACTTTGTCGGCGGCGTCATCGCCATTTTGGCGATGCGCGCGGCGCGGGAGCATGCCCGTTTTGCGGGTTGCCGCCAGATGAGATAATTTGGCATTACGTTAGACGAACATCTGTGAATTTGCCTTGCTTTTCAGACGAGAGTAACAAGCCGACCAACACTTTTTATGTTTATTTTGATTTACAAATAATATAAAATGCCGTTAACGCGCAAAAAGCCGCAATCTAAAAAGACAACGTCTCTTTGCGGGAATAAAGAAATATTCGAGACAAGCTATTTAAAACACGCTGCCGTACCGCAAAATGCGACAGCTGCTTACTTTGATTTATAAGAGATTTCTTCCTGTTGTTTCTTTTCATCATCCGATAAATCATTGCTTTTAGCAGATTTATGACCGGAGTTGATCTGCAGCATACACATCATAACAATACCGATGCAGCTGCCTATAACTATGCCTATTGCCAAAAAAAGTACGTATTTCAAAGAATGTCCTCCTTTTTGATATCCCCACAGCTTACGAGAATCTGACCATAAAAACTATTGCGAAACAACAGCAGTGCTGCTTGTTAACGACTCCTCTGATTTATTTTTAACAGCTTTTGCAAAAGTATCAGCGCTGTTTATTTCACTTTGAGCTTTTTGTTTTTCATTTTCTGTTTTTTTGGCAGAGTTTTGAGAAGATTGCGCTGTGCTTTCGGTCACGCTTTTATCTGTGCTTTTGCTATGTTGCACGGTTTTGTCATCGTTGTTTTTCGTGCCGACGCCTGCGCTTAAACTGTTTTGTGTCGGTGTAAGGTCCATTTCGTTTTTAAGTGTATTATCATCATTTCTTACAGCGCACGTTCCCCACATCGGCTGAATAGTTATGTTGCCGTTTATGCCTGCCTTTGCAGAAAATTCAATCGTGCTCCCGTTTGACAGCTGTTCCGTATAATATTTTTTATTCTCAAATTCAACAATGCAATATCCGTTTTCGGCAGTGCCGTTCGGTGTTATTGTAACAGCGTACTTGTTGCCTCTTAAAACAGCAGCTTTAAAAACGCCGCCATCATCGGTAACGTCGGCATCGTTTTCTCCCGTCTTTGCCGAAACCTCAACCGTATACTGTGCGGTTTTAATTTTTGCCGTATCGTTTGCGGTGGTTGCCGTAAACCAAGCCCAGCTTGCACCGCAAATGCAAACGACCAAAATGAAAATATCTATTAATGACGGAGCAATTATGCATAAAACACTGCTGTTATTTTCCTTTTTCTTGCACCATTGCGGTGATAAAACAGATTGTAAAGCTTAAGCACATTGCCCTCGTTAACAAATGGCAACAAGCAAAGATAATGACACCGCAGCTCTCTGCGCCAGTAACGATATTCGCCGTAATCTACGGCGCGGCGCTTTTCAGATTTAATGTATCGCGTTTCGCGATTGAAGTTTTTAAAAAACTCGGCAGCCTTTATAGCCAACAGAACAGCGGCAATTACAAGCAGCATAAGCCAAACTATAATTGCGTCGTTCACGTTATTTTCCACCGCTTTAAGTGATGGAAAACATGTTGTGATATGCTTTATAATGCCGTTTAAAAAAACCAAGATATCGCGAACGGACTTTGGTGACAGTCCGTCTTCAAAAAGCAGTTTGTTTGAAAAGTCATCAATTACAGCGGTCGTTAAAGCAAGAGGCAGCAATCCGCCGAGCTTGGGTTTTATGTGCTTTGCAACGACCGTATCGTATTTAACTAAAGTGGATTCACGCACAATCTGCTTGCGCGAGCGCAGCCATTCGTCGCAGTAATATGCAAAGTGTCGGTTTTTACCCGCTGCCGGTGCAGCAAAACCGTTTAAAAGCTGTGCTTTGCAAAGTGTGACCTTTTCCTTTGCCTGCTTGTAGGTTTTGCCGTAGCAAAAACCGTATTTAGCTTTACCCGAAAGCTCATAACCTTTTATATATCGTGCCTCCCAGCGACCGTCTTTTCTTTTAAATATGTTTTCACCTTTTCTAATTTTTTTAACCTCCGTATATTTTTTTGTTTTTTCAGAAAGATGCTATGTTTTTTGACTGAATATTTGACTGCAATAAGTAAGTTTTTGAAAGTGTTTACTAAAATTTTATCATTGATGATATATCAATTTCAGAGCTTTTTTCTAAAAATACAAACAAATTGTATATTTTTCTTGCTTTTTAAGTAAAATGATGCTATAATACGAATGTGAAATCGGCATTATGTCATTCTCAGAGGGGGAAACTCTGCGAAAAAACAATTACATAAAAATATAAAAATACCGCCTTGGATTTTCTTGTTGCAGAGGTGGTTGCAAACCAATGCTAACCTAACTGCAAAAGCCAAAGCGGTATTACTTTATCACGAACAATTACTATATAAAAGATTATCATATAAAGTAAAAATTCGCCGCTAGCAAGCTTTTAAATGTTTCGAAATAGGGCGATAAATAATAAGGCAGCGCTGCACAAAACAAAAAACAATTTGTGCAGCGCTGCCTTTTCTATATTTTTCTGTAATGTTAAACATCCGCGTTTTTATCAGCAGAAGCCCTGTTGCACGTGTACGTACTGGTAATTTTTATGCGCAAAATCTCAGTTCTAAGTTGTGCGTAAATTTTTTATCGAAATTTTAAGAAAAAGTGTTGACTTTTTTGTTCTGCTATGGTATATTATATAGGCGTTCAAAATTGCTGGTGTAGCTCAGTTGGTAGAGCAGCTGATTTGTAATCAGCAGGTCGGGGGTTCAAGTCCGTCCACCAGCTCCACCTTTTTGAGCAAGTCTTATTACGGACTTGAAGCCTAAGAGGGTGAGCAACGTAAAAAACAATTGATAATTGTTTTTAGTTGCGAAGTGCGAAGCGGCTATGCCGCGAGTACGACAATTTTTAAAAAATGTGTCCGTCCACTTTTCTCCACCTTTTTGAGCAAGTCTTGTTCAGGTAATATTTTGAACATAATTTAATATGGGAGTGTTCCCGAGTGGCCAAAGGGGGCAGACTGTAAATCTGTTGTCTTCGACTTCGGTGGTTCGAATCCACCCGCTCCCACCAAAAAATCGACTTGTGAAAGCAAGTCGATTTTTTATCCATTGCGAAAGCAATGGCATATCATCAGCCGTCAGGCTGTATATCATCAACAACGGCAAAGCCGTTGTTGTATCTCATCACGCGTAGCGTGTATCAAAAAGCTTTCGCAATGATGATATTCAATTTCTTCGAAATTGATGATATACAATGCTCCGCATTGATTTTTCACCGCCAACGGCGGAATATCACTAAAATCTCCGTCAATGTGGATTCAAACCACCGAAGTGAAAACAATGGGCTGATTTAGTGATTTATCAACATAAGTTCGACACTTTTTCATTCCATTGATTTTTCTTACAGAATATGTTATAATAATATGAAATTTAATATTCACCTCGAAAACCGCTGTTAACATGTCAGGTCGCCAGACGGCGGCACTTATTAACGGAGGTTAAGATAATGAAAACCGAAAAGAAAAAGACAATTGAAGTGTTGGACATAATGATTCAACACGCAGACAAAGGCCCTTTTGGTTTTTGGGTGGATGACTATGAGGGTTGTGGAAACCCAAAAATCTTTCCCGAATTTGAAGAAGGACTGAAGCGCGGCAGGTTAGTTCAAAAAGAGCATTACTTGTGTCCTTGGAATACTGCCGTGATGTATGGAAACGGCCGAGGTAATATTCATACTGGTTGTTACCATAGTTGTTCCATTGAGAAAGCTAAGTATTTGTCTGCGGATATGCTTAAATCCATTCTTAAGCGATTCAAAGATTCAATGTCAAGTGGAAAATATGATGACAAGGATAAGATAACGCCTTTGTTAACCTCAAGCGAAATTGAATACATTGAAGAACAAGAGAAAAAGGAAAAGCGTCTTCAAGAAGAACGGTACAAAGCAGAGCGTGCTGAAAGAATTAAGCGTGCAGCTAAATTGATCCAAAAATATCCCGAACACAAAGAGTTGTTTGCATCCTATTATGGCGAGAATGTTTTAGTTCAAACTTACGATGGCAATATAGATTTTAATCCAAACGGATATGCCGATGTTGTAGGTGCAGAAAAATTCACCTATGATGACTATATTGATGTGCAAATCAGATCTTTCCATAAAACAAGAGGTTGGTTTGCAACTTGCTTTTACAACATACCTCTCTCATTCAAGGGAACTATTGAGAGAAAGACCAAAGACAATATATGCTTTGAACGCATCTTTGTTGATGGAATGTATCCGGATGGTTTATGCTTTGACGGAAAAGAGGAACATGTTTGGATGAGCTTAAAAGGCTTTGAAGAATATGAGATTGGTGATAGTGTCTCATTTTTCGCAGATGTTTATCGCTATGTAAAAACAAGCAACGGAAAGCAGATCGACTATTCGTTAAGAAAACCTAAAAATATTGAAAAGATTGATAATTACAAACTCCCAACAGATAAAGAATTAGTAGTACAAGCAGTTAATGATATAATCTGTGAAACATGTTATCTTAGTGAACAGTGTAATCGCATTTCTTGTCTGCGTCCTAAAAAAGAACTCGGACAATTAAAAAGAGAAATGACAAAAATGGTGATGGGTGGGAAAAAGAAATGAAGAAAATTGCTATATCGCTGGTTTTGCTGTTATTGCTCAATTTGTGTGGCTGCTCAATACTTCCTGTTGGAACAAACATTTCAAACATTGAAACACTAAAAAGTTGGTCATTTCAATATAATGAAGGGACAAATGATTACAGCGTATTCTTTGCTCTATTAACGGATACGGAACGATATGTTTCTGCTGATGTGGATGCAGACATTCGAATCGTTAATGAAAACGGAGAAGAAGTATATAAAGGGACTCACTCGGTTAGCAAAAATGACTTTGGATATTATTCGAGTCAAGCGGCCGGCGAACAATACTTGGCAAATCTCAAAATACCTGCCTCTGATATTACGGCAGGAACTTCTGCCAACGGAAAAGTATATATAACCATTTACAAGGACGAATCATTGCGTTTTGATGAGGTGAATTGCGAAGCCTTATATTGCTTGCCGATCAAGGATGTACAAATTAGCGCATCAAGTTTGCCCAAAGAAGTTGTCATCAAAGGTTATGATGGAAAAATTGAATCAAAAATAAAAGTAGAGTCCGTGACATACATTTATGAAAAAGAATTTATTTCGCAATTAAAAATCACGGTTTCTGGAACGAAGACATATGGAAGTTCTTCTTCGTATGATATGATTAAATACAAAATCTACGATAGTGAAAAGTTCGTAGTAGAGGATGGTATTTTCTATCTTTCTTCACTTTCCAGTGGCGATAAGTTTAAAGATGATTCAATAGTGATTTATGATGTCGTCCCCGGAGAAACATACTCGATAGATTTTTTTGAATACAATTAAAATTTTTGAAAAAAACAAGGTTTATTACTTATTTTTTCAAAAAACAATGTGGCATCTAAATGGTTCGGAACAGCCATAAAAGTCAACATTCGTTGATACAAAGAAGTCATCTCTTTACGAGATGACTTCTTTGTTTGCAAAAGCCGTAAGTCCTTCATTTACAAGGGGTTTCGGCTTTTTCTCTTTTTGTGAAGCGTTCTATGTTCTCCCTGAAAACCTTCTCGTAATTGGTTGCTGTTATGCACTGGCTTTCAAAGGCTATTGTTTTGAAATCTCCTCCTACCTTGGGAGTTTCACTCAGAATATAAAGTCTTGCACGGGTTCAAGACTTTATTCTTGAAGGATGGAACACAAAATCAATTTAAAAAGACACACAGCCGTGGAGCTGTGTGCCTTGCGGTTAATCTCTCTTAACGAGACCTTGGACGATGGATGCAATGCTGTCTAATTGCTTGTCGTCCAGTTTCTTTAGGTCTTTAATAAGCTCGTTCAATTTTTCAGGGTTCTTTGCATCGATGTCAAAGAAGTCCTTGGGAGAAAGCTGCAAATACTCGCAGATATAGAAAAATCCAGACATCGAAGGAAGCTCCTTTCCGGTTTCGATGTTGTTTATATAACCGGGATTCTGACCGATTGAAAGGCTCATATCAAGAACTGAAACACCTTTATTTTCTCTTAATTAAGCGAGACTTGTTTGAAATTCGTTTTCGTACATATTTCACCACCGCCCTTTTTATAATATTGTATCCTACACGGTGGTCAAAATTATGTGAGCCATTCTATTAGTTATCTTGTTTTGTTGGAATGATTATGTTATAATAATATTTAATGTATG
>USAR01000037.1 GCA_900552605.1 uncultured Oscillospiraceae bacterium
GCAGACAAGGTTAGAAAATTCATTAAGGACGGTAAATACGGCGAGGTTATAGGTCTTGACGAATCAAGTAAGAGGTATTATCCAAACGATTCCTTAGCGTCAACCGTGCTCGGCTTTGTGGGATCTGATAACCAGGGGCTTTACGGTGTTGAGTATACTTATGACACACAGCTTACCGGAACACCCGGCAGAGTTGTTGCATCTAAAAACGCACAAGGCTCCGATATGAAATTCAGCTATGAGTATGTTGAAGAAGCGAAAAAAGGCGACACGCTTGTGCTGACTATCGACTCTTATATTCAAGAGGTTGCTGAAAAATATCTTGACGAGGCAGTTAAGGAAAACAAGGTTGCCAATCGCGGCACCTGCATTGTAATGAATGTTAACACGGGCGCCGTGCTTGCAATGGCAGTCTCGGGCGACTTTAACCCCAACGACCCTTTCACTCTTTCTAAGGAATACACTTCACAGCTTAAAGGCTTAAGCGGCAAAAAGAAAACCGAAAAAACAAAAGAGCTGCAAAACAAAATGTGGCGAAACAAAGCGGTTTCCGATACCTACGAGCCGGGATCTGTTTTCAAAATTATTACCTGTGCCGCGGCTCTTGAAGAGGGGGTTACGACACCCTCGACTTCATACCACTGCTCGGGTAACATAACAGTTGCCGGCAGGACGTATAATTGCCACTTAACAACAGGACACGGCACTCAAACACTCAGTCAGGCAATGCAGAATTCCTGCAACCCCGTGTTCATCAGTCTCGGTCAGATGCTTGGTGTTAGGACGTTTTTAAAGTATTTCCGCGCGTTCGGTCTTGCTGAAAAAACAGGCATTGATCTGCCCGGCGAATCTATTTCAACTTTTCATACCGAAAAAACAATGGGGCCTGTTGAGCTTGCATCTGAAGCGTTCGGTCAGACCTTTAACATAACTCCTATTCAACTTATAACTGCGGCAAGTGCGGCAGTTAACGGAGGCTATCTTGTGCAGCCGCACGTTGTCGGCGAGGTTCGTGACGCCGACCAAAAGACGGTAACCGCTGCAAAGAACCTTAAAAAGCGTCAGGTAATTTCAAAAGAAACCTCAAAAACAATTGCAAATATGCTTTATGAAGTTGTTGCAATAGGTGGCGGAAAAAACGCATATGTTGCAGGATATAAGATCGGCGGTAAAACAGGCACATCACAAAAGGTTGCAGAAAATTTAACGCAGAACAAGGAAAACCTTTACATCGGTTCCTTCCTGGGAGTGGCACCTGCCGATAATCCGGAAATTGCAATTTTGTTTATGCTTGATGAGCCGATGGGAGACAACTACTACGGCGGCACGATTTCGGCACCGCCGGGCGGAAAGATACTTTCCGAAATTCTTCCGTACCTCGGTTACGAGCCGCATTACACTGAAAAAGAGCTTGAAACAATGGCAAAGAACGTTGAAAATGTTACTGGCGCCAAGGTTTCCTCTGCAAGAGCGACGTTGCAGAACGCCGGCTTTAAGGTTAAAATCGTCGGCGACGGTGAAACCGTAAATGCGCAAATGCCTGAGGCGGGAGCAAAGATTTTCGACGGCGGCGTGGTTGTGCTTTATACAGGAAAATCAAACAGTAAAACAGCGGAAATGCCGGATCTTACGGGAAAATCTGTATCTCAGGTGAACGAAGCGGCGACAAACGCAGGCTTTAACGTTTCGTTTGAGGGCTCATCGCTTGATGCCGGCGGTATTGTTTCATACAGACAAAGCATTGAAAAAGGAACAAAAACCAAGCTTGGAACAACAGTTACGGTTTATTTCCGCGACAATAACACTGTGGACTTTTAACTTTTTGCAAGGAGGCAAAAATGAAGCTATCTGATTTTGTTAAGGACATCGGGAATATTGGCGATGTTACAATAAGCGGCGTTACGTCAGACTCAAGAAAGGTTACAAAGGATTGCCTTTTTGTGTGCGTTAAGGGTCCTACTGCGGACGGACACGATTTTGCCGAAGCAGCATTTAAAAGCGGCGCCGCAGCAATTGTTGCGGAACGTGATTTGGGATTTGATAATCAAATAATCGTTAACGATACACACGAGTTTTATTTTAAAGCCGCTGCGCTTTGGTTCGGAGAGCCGCTTAAAAGCCTTAATCTTATCGGCGTTACGGGAACTAACGGAAAAACATCGGTTACCTATATGCTGAAAGCAATTTTTGAAAAGGCAGGACACAAGTGCGGACTTATAGGCACAATTCAGCATATGATAGGCAGCGAGGCGGTTGACTCCAACAATACAACTCCGGGTGCTTATGAGCTTAACGAGCTGTTTGCAAAGATGCGCGACGCAGGTTGTGACACGGTTATTATGGAGGTTTCTTCACACGCACTTGACCAAAGAAGAATATGTGCTGTTAATTTTGATGCGGCAATCTTCACAAATTTAACGCAGGACCATCTTGATTATCATAAAACAATGGAAAACTACCTAAAAGCTAAGAGAAAGCTTTTTGAAATGTGCACCATTGCCGTTGTTAACGCAGACGACGATGCAAGCGAAAAGCTTACGGAAGGACTGCCTTGCAAAAAAGTAACCTACTCTGCAATAAGCGACAGCACAACCTATTCCGCAAAGGGAATAAGCTACCGTGCAGACGGAGTCGATTTTGACTTTGTCGGCTTTGGAATGATTGGCAGGGTTCATCTTAAAACCGGCGGAAAATTTTCGGTTTACAATGGTCTTGCCGCGGTTTCTGCTGCTGTTGCGCTTGGAATACCGGCATCACTTGCCGCAAGCGCGGTTTCCGAAATACCCGGTGTTAAGGGTAGAGCGGAAGCGGTTGCAACGGGCAAGGATTTCCATATAATTATCGACTATGCGCATACTCCTGACGGTCTTGAAAACATTATAAGCACCTTCCGTGATGTTCCGCATAACCGCCTTATAACACTGTTTGGCTGCGGCGGCGACCGCGACAAAACAAAACGCCCGAAAATGGGGCGCATTGCGGCTCAGCTGTCTGATTTCGTTATTGTTACTTCGGATAATCCTAGAACGGAAAATCCGTCGTCGATTATTAAAGATATACTTGTTGGTATGAAGGATATAAAAACGCCGTATGTGGTTATTGAGAACCGCATTGAGGCAATTAAATATGCAGTTTCACACGCACAGAGTAAGGATATTATTTTGCTTGCCGGAAAGGGGCACGAAACGTATCAGATACTTTCAACAGGTAAAATTCATCTTGATGAACGCGAGGTTGTTAAAGAAGCATTGGAGGAAAGAAAATGAAAGCGGTTATATCGATAATGGCGGCAATTGTGGGCTTTTCCGTAACGGCGCTTTTGGGTGTTGTGTTTGTTCCGTTTTTGCACAAGCTTAAGTTCGGTCAAACAATTTTAGACGACGGTCCGTCGTGGCATAAGAATAAAAACGGTACACCCACTATGGGCGGCATTATGATGGCTATCGGCTTGTTGATTTCGTGCTTGCTCTGCTTTGGGCTTTCCGCACTTTCGGTAAGCGACTCAATGTGGAATACCCCGATGCAGGTTGCATTGACTTTCGCTGCAATAGGACTTAGCCTAGGAATGGGACTTATCGGCTTTTTGGACGATTACATTAAGGTTGTTAAAAAGCGCAATCTTGGCTTGACCGCAAGACAAAAAACACTTTTTCAGGTGCTTGTTTCAGCAGGATATCTTGTCTGTATCGCATTTGCCGGCGTTGATACAACATGGATACCGTTCATTGGTGATGTTAAGGTAACATCGGGCGCAGGTCTTTTGTTTTGGCCGATTGCTTTAATGTTTATCTACGGATTCACAAACGCCGTTAATCTTACAGACGGTATTGACGGACTTGCGTCAACTGTAACGCTTGTGGTTTGCTGTTCGTTTATGCTTATGTCTGCTTTTGCCGGCAATATCGGTGCAAATATTCTTGCGTGCTCCGGAGCCGGCGTTTGTCTTGGGTTCTTAATGTGGAACTCACACCCGGCAAAGGTGTTTATGGGCGACACGGGTTCAATGTTCCTTGGCGGACTTGTGGTAGGTCTTGCATTTTGCACAGGCAGACCTATACTGCTTATCGCTGCAGGTATACAGTATATTATCGAGGCATTTTCCGTTATATTACAGGTTGCTTATTATAAGAAAACAAAAAAACGTCTTTTCAGAATGTCGCCGATTCACCATCATTTTGAAATGGGCGGTTACAGTGAGGAAAAAATTGTGCTGCTGTTTTCCGCAGTAACGGCTGTCGGCTGCGTTGTTGCGCTGCTGCCGTATATTATTTGATATTAAAGATTACAATAATTTGAAAGGGGCGGGCGTATGACTACGGCAAACGGCGAAAGCGGCGGAAAGCGCCTTAAAAAAAGCTGGATATTAAAGCAGGGAAGTATGGATGTAACGTTTTTGTTCTTTGTGCTTATTCTGCTTGGAATTGGGCTTATAATGCTGTTTTCGGCATCTTATGCATACGCCGAAACCAAGTTTGGCGACAGCTATAAATTCATTATAAGACAATCGGGATTTGCGGTTGCAGGCGTTGTTTTAATGCTTGTTATATCGCGTATAGATTATCACAAATATATGAAATACTCGTGGCTTATCTACGGCGTTTCAATTGCGTTGCTGATATTGGTTTATCTGCTGCCCTCGGTTGAGGGCTATCATCGCTGGATAATATTGGGACCTATCAACTTTCAGCCGTCGGAAATTGCGAAGTTTGCAATTATTCTTTTGTTTTCACATATGATTTCCATTAACTATAATGCTATGAAAACCTTTAAGTTCAGTATACTGTTTTTGGGATTTTTGCTTGGCATTGTTTGTGCGCTCGTTATTTTTGAAACGCACCTCTCAGCCACGATTCTGATATTTTCAATCGGTGTTATACTTATGATAGTCGGCGGTATTAAAAGACGGTATATCATAGGCGGCGCTGTAATTGCGGCAGGTTTGCTCGGCATTGCGCTCGGAACCGGCGTTGTTGGATATTGGTCGGACAGATTAACTTATTGGCGAGATCCATGGTCCGATGCGGCAGGTCTCGGCTATCAGGTAATACAGTCGCTTATGTCAATAGGCTCCGGCGGATTGCTGGGTCGCGGCATCGGTCAGTCAATGCAGAAATATCTGTGGGTTCCCGAGCCGCACAACGACTTTATTTTCGCAATTGTGTGCGAGGAATTGGGACTTATAGGCGCGATGTTTATTGTAACTCTTTTCTGCCTGCTTGTCTGGCGCGGATTCACCATTGCAAAAAACGCAGAGGATAAATTCGGCGCACTGCTTACAATCGGACTTGTTTGTCAGGTTGGACTTCAGGCAATGCTCAATATACTTGTTGTTACAAATACAATACCGAACACAGGAATAAGTCTGCCGTTTTTCAGTTACGGCGGAACCTCACTTATAATATTGCTTTGTGAAATGGGTGTGGTACTCTCGGTATCACGATTCAGCACAATGACAAAGCGCTGAGAGAAAGGTCAGGTTGAAAAACTTATGCATATACTTTTTGCAGGGGGCGGAACGGCAGGACATATTAACCCGGCGCTTGCCGAGGCAGCGTATGTGAAGCTTAAAGAGCCGGGCGCAGTTATAAGCTATATCGGCACGGCAAAAAAGCTTGAGGCAACGCTTGTGCCGCAGGCGGGATATAATTTTTACACAATAGATGTGGCAGGCTTTCAGCGAAGGCTGACTGTTAAAAACATTGCAAGAAATATTGTTGCGGTAAGCAAGGCGGTAACCTCATCAATTAAGGCAAAAAAGCTTTTAAAGGAGCTTAAACCGGACATTGTTGTGGGAACGGGCGGCTACGTCAGCGGTCCTGTGCTGCGCGAGGCTGTAAAGCTCGGAATAAAAACCGCAATACACGAGCAAAATGCTTTCCCCGGAGTTACAACGAAGATGTTAGCACCGAAAGTTGACGCCGTTATGCTTGCAATGCCGGAAGCGGAAAAATACCTTAAGTGCAAGAATAAACCTGTTGTGACGGGAAATCCCGTAAGACTTGATTTCTTGTCGCTGGACAAGGAAAAATCAAAAGCGGCACTTCATCTGGACAATCGCCCTGTTGTGCTCTCTTTCGGCGGAAGTCTCGGAGCTGCGCCGATCAACAATGCTGTGGCAGATATGATTGCAAAGCTTTATAAAAAACAGGACATTGTATTTGTTCACGCAACCGGAAAGAACGGATATGAGCAAACGAAGGCTATGCTTTCGGAAAAGGGTGTTGACTTGAGTGCCGATAACATAAGAATACTACCTTATATCGACGATATGGCAGACCATATGGCAGCAGCCGACATAGTTATCGGTAGGGCAGGCGCGATAACCCTTACCGAAATTGAAGCCGCAGGCAGAGCGTCGATCCTTATTCCGTCGCCGTATGTTGCGGAGAATCATCAGTATCACAACGCAATGACGCTTAAAAACAGAAATGCGGCAGAGGTTATCGAACAAAAGGATTTGAGCGGAGATACTCTCTCGGCAGCGGTTGAAAAAATGCTGTCATCGCCCGAAATTACAAAGCAGATGGGTAAAAATGCTGCTGCAAACGCTATAACCGATGCAAATGCAAGAATTTATGATTGCATTAAAAGTTTGTAATTGAAAGTAATTTAACAAAAATCTCATATTCGGCATAATATAAACTGAAATTAAGTTTATTATGCAGTGAAACTTTTATTATCAAAACGCTGCAAACCGAAAGGATGCCTAATATGAGCAAACTTATTATTAAAGGCGGCAATCGTCTGAGCGGTGAAACAATTGTGCACGGCGCAAAAAACAGCGCGCTGCCTATACTTGCCGCAGCGCTTCTTGTAAACGGAATCAGCGTTATACATAATTGCCCCGACCTTTCAGATGTGCGTGCCTCGATAAAAATACTTCAAAATCTCGGCTGCAGATGCTACCGCGACGGCAGCACGGTTATTGTTGACGCACGCACTGTTAATTGTTGCGAGATTCCGGAAACACTTATGCGTGAAATGCGATCTTCAATTGTTTTTCTCGGTGCTGTTGCCGCTCGTTGTAAGCAGGCAAAGCTTTGCAGTCCGGGTGGCTGTGAGATAGGGCCGAGACCGATCGATTTGCATATTTCTTCTTTAAAAGAGCTGGGGCTTGCAATAAGTGAAGAGCACGGCTGCATAAACTGCTGCTGCAAAGCGTCGGGACTTGTCGGAAACAAGGTGTTTTTATCCATTCCGAGTGTCGGCGCAACAGAGAATATTATGATAGCCGCAGCGACGGCAAAGGGCACAACGCATATAGTAAATGCAGCTCGGGAGCCCGAAATAATGGATCTTGCCGATTTTCTAAACAAGGCAGGGGCTAAAATAAGCGGTGCCGGCAGCAGCGATATTATAATTGACGGTGTTGAGTGCTTGAGCTCTGCCGAGCACACTGTAATACCCGACAGAATATTAACGGCAACTTACCTTTCTGCGGTTGCGCTTACAGGCGGCGATGCGGTTATCAAGGGTGTTTGCAAAGAGCATTTGGAAGCGGTTTGCTCGGAATACCGAAAGCTTGGCTGTAAACTGCGCTTTTGCTCAAATGAGCTGCGCGTTACCGCACCGCAAAAGCTGAACCGAATAAAGACGGTAAGAACACAATATTATCCCGGATTTCCAACAGACGCAGGCCCTGTTCTTATGGCTGCGTCAGCTGTTGCAACCGGAACGAGCGTTTTTGTTGAAACAATCTTTGAAAACCGCTTTAAATTTGCAGATGAGCTTAACCGTATGGGAGCGGACGTTAAGGTTGAAGGGCGCATGGCATTCGTCGAAGGTGTTGATAATCTTAGTGCTGCCAATGTTAAATGTACCGACCTTCGCGGAGGTGCGGCTCTAATGGTTGCGGCAACTGCGGCTTTGGGCACAAGCGAACTAAATGAGATATATCACATAGATCGAGGATATGAAACACCGGAAAAATACTTTAAAATGCTCGGAGCGGATATAGAGCGAAGAGAGTAAATAAAATCGGACAAAGCAGCAATCTGTTTTGCGCAGGCAATGAAAGCAGATGTGTTGTGCAACAGGATAAATATAATAATCAGCTTTTAAAAAGTATGGTGATTTAATTGAAAAATGCCGAAGTGAAAAACGCAGGCTTTGAAAAACAGAAAAAACGCACGGCACAACGAAAGGTGAGAAAAAGCTTTCTTGCGGTTGTACTTGTGTTTATTATCAGTGTGCTGCTTATACTTTGTATGACAGTCCTTTTTCCCGTTAAAAAAATCGAGGTAAGTTACAGCGGCGAAAGATACACAAAGAAAGAAATAATATCGAGCAGCGGCATAACAGTCGGTGAAAATATCTTTATGCTGTCGGGCGGCGATACTGCCGACAAGGTGACAAAGTCGCTGCCTTATATCGGCGAACTTGAGGTTAAAAAGGAATTTCCGGATACCGTAAAGCTTATTGCAAAGGAAACGAGCCGTCGCTACTGCTTGCCGTATGGTAAACATTATGTTATTTTGGATGATAATTTCAAGGTTCTGGAGAAAACAAAGGAATATGTTAAGGCCGCAACCTGTGTAAACGGTATATCCATAAGCCGTGCTGAGCTTGGCGAGACAGTTGTTTTTAAAAGCGATGAGCAAAGAATGCAGCTTAAAAAAATATGTAAAGGTCTTAAAAAGCATAGCATAAGCGTGCAGTATGTCGATTTTAAAACGCCGTCGGACATCAAAATTTACGCAGACAAAAAGTTCACGGTACTTCTCGGCACCGCTTCCGATATGGACGATAAGCTTAACTTCCTTTATAAGATGATTCCGCAGATAAAAAAGAAGGACAAAAAGGACAAAGGCACAATCAATCTTGGGTATTTCGGCAGCAAAAAAGAGGGGTACTTCACAAGCGGTGAGTTTAAGTTAACCTATTTCGATGAAGAAAAATAGAATAGTATTGTTTGGATATAAAAGGTTATGGCGTGTCACACGTAATAATTGCGAATAAATAAATAAAATGATGTAAAATGCATAAATTGCCCTTGAAATTTGTAAAAAGATATGTTATTATCTTATTGTGTAATTTATGTAATATGAAGTTCATATGCTGAAAGGATGATAAAAATGCCGTTTGATATTGCAAACGAAACAGAAGATATCGTACAGATTAAAGTAATTGGTGTCGGCGGCGGCGGCGGAAATGCCGTTAACCGTATGGTTTCAGCCGGCGTTAAGGGTGTTGAATACATAGCAATTAATACCGATAAGGCAGCTCTTCTTATCTCTAAAGCCACAAGCAAGCTGCAAATCGGCGAAAAGAAAACAAAGGGCTTCGGCGCAGGTGCTAATCCTTCAAAGGGTCAGGAATCGGCTGAGGAATCGCGCGAGGAGATTGCTTCTTCGCTCCGCGGCACAGATATGGTGTTTATTACCGCAGGTATGGGCGGCGGAACAGGCACAGGGGCTGCCCCCGTTGTTGCGCAAATTGCAAAGGAAATGGGCATCCTGACAGTAGGTATCGTTACAAAGCCTTTTGCATTCGAGGGTGCTAAAAGAATGAAGCAGGCAGAGCAGGGTATTGAGGCTCTGCGTCAGCATGTTGACAGCCTTATCGTTATTCCTAACGAGCGCTTAAAGTGCGTATCAGAACAGAAGATTACATTGGCGAATGCTTTTGAGGTTGCCGACGACGTTCTGCGTCAGGGTGTTCAGAGCGTTTCCGAGCTTATCAATGCAACGGCTATGATAAATCTCGACTTCGCCGATGTTACAACCGTTATGTCAGACGCGGGCTATGCTCATATGGGCGTTGGTCGTGCTTCCGGCAGAGAAAAGGCAGAGCAGGCTGCACTTGCCGCAATCAACAGTCCGCTTATTGAAACCAAAATCGACAATGCAAGCGGCGTTATCATCAGCATCACCGCATCGCCCGATATCGGTTTGGATGAGGTTGATCAGGCTTCTTCTCTTATTGCAAAGACAGTTCATCCCGACGCAACTATTATCTGGGGTGTTCAGCTCGACGACAAGCTTGAAGACGAGATGTGCGTAACTGTTATTGCAACAGGTCTCGGCGATGGCAACGGCACCGGCTCGGGTATTTCGGACGATCTTAAGGATATCCTTGCAAAGTCTAATGATACTTCTGACGATGGCGATTACCTCGATGTTATGGATATCTTTAAGAAATAATTTTCTTAATTACTTTTAAGCAGCGACAGATAATTGTAATTTGCCGTCATTTCGGCAGTGAATTAAAACATTTTAAAGGCAACTGTGCAGTGTTAATTTCCATTTAGTACGGTTGCCTTTTTTTGTTTTTTATTGCTTTTAAAGCGCGTTGTTTTAAATTCCAAATTCCGGTAAAAGGAAGACTTTTTTCAAAAAAATTCAGAAATATTAAAAAAACTCTTGATTTTATCGGCATTTTATGATATTATATTTTTTGTTGACGCGGGTGTAGTTCAATGGTAGAATTCCAGCCTTCCAAGCTGGTTACGTGGGTTCG
>USAR01000038.1 GCA_900552605.1 uncultured Oscillospiraceae bacterium
CGGGATCGAATGTCGGGTCGGTATATTTACCGTATACCTGGAATGCGTGAATACGCGGATAAACGTGGTTTTGATTAGCGTTAATTTCACCTGAGCCCTTGCCTGTGGTACAGGTCGGGTCGTAAATACGAATACCCACAAAGCGACCCTTGCAATCGTCAGGACGCTTTGCTTGGTCGAAGCAGATAACGTTCAGCCTTGAATAGTCGCCGTCGGCATATGCTTCAAGGTTGTCAACGCTTACATAGAAATTGCTTTCGTCATAAAGCGTTTTTGCATCGTTACCTACATATACATCGTATCTTCCAAGCGCCCAGATTGCGTTGCTCGGGAACGCAAGCTTGATGTTATCAAGCATTGCTTCGCTTCTTAAGTCGTAATAGATGTCAAGGTACATGGAATTTGCAACAATGTTATCTTTGCTTGAAGTGTTGTAGTATTCTGCTTTCTTGTAATCCTCATTGTATGAACCGAAAGAGGCGCTGGAAATCATAGCCTGCGTTGAAAGATCATCGTCATACATATGAGAAACTTTGTCGGGCGAAACACCGCCTGAGGTTTCCTCTTCAAACTCGTCTACCGAATGCAGGAACAATTTCGGGAGTATTTTGTTTTTAACAAGGTCGGTCTTGCCGGTGAGGCTGACGCCTGCCGGAAGGGAATCGCTGCCCGATCTTGTTACTTCACTGAACTCAACCGGAACCTCTTCGGAAGAACCGATTGCAGCAACCTCATTTAAACGCGGGTAAACTTCGTGTCCTCCGTCGTGATCGGTCCAAAACGGAGAACAGCAAGGATCAAGCACACGGATACCAATGCTTCTTACATTCTCAATAGGAATATCAAATGTAATGGTATTGCTGCGTTTTCCGCTTGAGTTATCAACGGTTTTTACAAGGTTTTCAGCCTTGTAAAGAGCCTTTGTGGTGGTCTTATCGGAAACGTAGATTTGATATTTCTTTGTTCTTAAGCCCTCTGACGCCGAGTGTGCGACAAACAGCTTTTCGAGAGTAACCTTTTTATCGCTGAAGATGAATGAGAAATCGGTGTAAACCGTGCCTTCATCAATTCCGTGACCTATCCATTTCTTGTTGCCCTTGAGGTCGTTGGTAGCAAACTGCAGCTTGCCGCCCTTGCTTCCTGTGTGGGCACCTGTTGACAAATCACCGTCGGTGATGTTGGCAACATTGGTACATCCGCCTGCAGAAAGATTTTCTCCCGGGTTAGTGGTAACAACGCTCGGGACGATTCCCTTAAGAACGTTGTTGCCTGCGGGGATTTCAAACTTATCGTCGTCGTCCTCGCCCGGCTGCTGCGACGGGTCATAGTCGCTGCCTTCTGTTCCGTAAACGTTGAATTCGTAAATACGGAAGTAGGAGTTAACGGGATCCGCACCGGATCCGTTCGGATCAAAGCCCTCTGTGCGCTGTGCTTTTGTTATGCGCATTGCAACATACTTTGCCTTGATGCCTGCCAAAGTAAAGGTTTGTGCACGTTTTTGTGCGCTGTTTTTGTAGGTATACAACTTGTTGCCGTCGGAAAACAGTGTATTTACATCGTCCCCCGCGTACAGGCTGTATTCACCGGTCATAAGATCAACATTCGGATGGTTGTAAACCAAGATCTTGTTAACGGTTGCAGTACCCTTAAGATTATAAACTATATCAACATATCTGTCGGTATAGAATTTAATGGGTCTTGTGCCCTGTTCCGCAAACGGTGTGGAGCCGTTGTTGCCCTCGGCAGATGTTGTGAGGTCGTTATCATACCATCTTGTGGGCGGGGAGACAATTGATACCTCATTACGGTTTGAGCCGTTATAATAGTAAACCTTGTGAGAAGCAACAACAGATGTATCTGTCGGAGCAGAAATGCTGTCTGCCTCTGCAACGGTTACATCGTCGCTTGTGAATGTACCGTATACGCCGAACTCAACCAATCTCGGGTAAATAAGATTGGGTGCATATTTACCGTATCTGCTCAATTCATCTGTTGTTGTGCAGGCTGTTATACGCAGTGCAACATAGCGTGCAGATACCTGCTTCAAGGTGTAGTGCTGAGTATAAGTATCTCTTGCGGCAGGGTTGTGAGTGTAAAGCGGTTCGCCGTCAAAAAGTGTATCTCTGTCGTTTCCTGCATACAGCTTGTAAGCCATATTCCAATTGCTGTTAACAGCAGAGGAAACTACGATATCGCTGATTTTTGTTGACCCATTTAAGCGATAGATAACGTCTGCATATGCACTTCCGTCGGTATAGATGCCCTCTGTCTTGTTATCGTCTGAAACCTTTGCGAAAACCGCAGCGCCCCGGAATTCGAGCTTATCGTCATCGGTAACCGAGGTTGTGTTATCTGTAAGTATATCCAAAATCTCGCGCTTTTTGCCGTCGACTACCGCGTTGGTGTAACCGGAGGCAACAGCGTCGCTTGTTGCTGTTGCAGCTTTTGCGCGCAGCTCGAGCGATTTAACAGCGCTTGTTTTGCCGCTTACCGCATAAAGCCTGTTAACAGAATCCGCAAGTGTGATCTTTTCAACCGATGCTCCGTAAACATTAAACTCTGCAAGACGCAGGTAATAGTTACCGGGATCGCTGTTCCAAGTGCGGTTTGCGCAGACATCGTCTGTTACAAGCGCAACATAGCGGGCGTCGATAGCGGTTGTAAGGTTGATAACCTGACGCAGTTTACCGCCTGTTGAATTGATTATTGCAACAAGGCTGTCATCCTTGAACAGATCCGCCTTTGTTTCGGAAGCGTAAATTTCAAATGAGCCAAGGCGAATATTCTCGTTTGTATGATTTAAAACAAAGAACGAATTGATTGATTTAACCTCGCCAAGATCATAGGTTACATCGTAGTAGTAACCTTCAGCCTTGGTGTGATACATAATGTTGCTGCCGGATTTATATGCAATTGCATTTGCTCTGTTGGTGCCGAATCCCACGTCACCGGTGTAATAAGTTAAATTCGTGCCGTCGTGCAAAGATGACTTTTTACCTTCTTTGTAATCCGGACCGAGCTCTGTACCGGAAGGGTAGTGGTATGTAACAACCGGGTCAAACTTAGAGTCGCCTGCAGGCACAAGACTTGTGCCTGTGGGGAATGTTTCGTCATTATCGTTTGTTAAGGTATAGTCGGCCTCCTGTGCAGTTTTTGTGCCGTAAACGCCGATCTCTGCCACACGTGCAACAACATACTCATACGTATATGTTATCTTGGACGGTAAAACAGGTACAAGCACCTTAAAGCCGATGTAATTTACATCAACTCCGTCAAACGTGCCGAAGGAATATACCTGTCGTTTTTTTACATTGTTTGTATCGTTTGTGTAAGTGAATACTTTATTAGACTCACTGTAAAGCTCTGTTTCATTGTCTGCTGCATAAATTTCGTACTTTAGCGTTGACAACACTTCATTTCCGCTACCTATATACAGCAGCTTTTCAGGCTTAAAGTTTTTGGCAAGCTTAAAAGTATAAGCAGTATATGTATTTGTGTTGTCTTCAAAGAATTTTTGGCGAACGGAAGCGTCCGTTGTGCTCCAAGCAGAGCTTTGCTCCTCTTTGATATAGCGCCAAGCCCGACTTGCAGCCATATAATCGGGTGTAGTATTAACATCACCGTCAACAGATTGATAGCTCACCTTACCGTCTGCCATAGCCTCGCTTACGGTTTTAACACCGTTGTTGAACATTGCGGCAGTAGCTGTGGCATACGCCTTTTCGCCGATGTCTGAAGGAATTTCCCGCGCAGTGTCGTTATTTTCAAGTGTAACTGTTGCGGAAGCATAGTCGCCGTAAACGCCTATACCGCATATTCTTGTGTAAAGTATATCCGCACCGTTAACCTTTACAAGCTCCGCATAATCGTCGGCATTGAGTGTGCTTATCGGCTGATAAACACTTATACCGACAAAGTTGCGGTTTTGCAGCTTGTTATTCTTAACCTGAACGTCGATAAGGCGTTTTGCGTTAAGACCTGTCGCGGTATTATCGATAAGTGCAACCGAATTTGCTGCCGAGAAGAGGTCAGCCTCATCAACAGAAGCAAAAATCTCGTACTTACCAAGCCTCATAACGGGATTGTAGGAGTGCCCGCCCAAAACGATATCCTTAATATTGGTTGCCGATTTTAACGGAAGTGTTATATTAAGGCGGCGAACCGAGCCGTCGGTATACCAAGTGCCGACTGCGGCGGTATCTTTAGAATTTGTTTTGTAGCCTTCGTTAATATCATAGAAGTCTGCTTGCGAATACTTAATTTCAGCGCTTCTTGAATATGTAAGATCCTTGAAATTCGACGGATTTAAGATTATTGAATCCTTAAATGTTGAACCGCCGTCCTTTGTGAACTTTGCGGTAATGTCGCCGACAGGAACGCTGCTTGAAGATTGCGTTGCAAGCTTTGTGGGATCGTCTGCCGTTACAACGGCGTAATCCTCGCTTGAAAGAGCGAACGAGGGAAGAAGCTCGATTGCGCCCGAGAAAACGGAAACGACCATAAACAGTGTTAAAACTGCCGCGGTAATTTTTGTTGTTACTTTATACCTTTTAACCATTATCGAAACTCCTTTCCTTAAACTATGGTAATAACCGCAACTGTGAAGCGGTTTGTACCCTTAATTGTGCCGCGAAGCGTTATAACGTCGCCGACCTTTGCGTTAGCAGCAGGTGTATAGCTTATTTCGGTGCCCTTTGCGTTTTGCGAAACCGTACCGATATCGGCTGTTCCGTCAAGCTTGCGCTCGGTCTGCTTTCTCGGGACTTTCTTGTCGTACACAATAACATCTGAATACGAGGAGATCTTCCACTGAACTATGTCGGACGCGTCGCAATCTGTAAGCTGTGCGGTAAGCTTGAGGGTCTGATCCTTCAAAACATGGCTTGTAACAGACTCCGTTGTGCCGTCCTCTGCAAAAACGCCTACCTGCTTAAGCGGTTTAACGGTTGAGAAGAGATATACGCCGTAGTCGCCGTTAATATCGTAAGAGAAGCTGCGGTCAGCTCTTATAACATCTCTTGCAACGGGGATTGTTGTGTTTGCATCCTTTTTGATGTTGTAATCAAAGACATAAACATAAAGGTCGCGGTTGCCGAGAGCCTTTTTGAGGTTAACCTTTAATGTGCGGTTTACGGAATCCTCGTTAGCCTCAACATACAGTGCAAAATCGTTACCCTTTGTAAATGCCGATGCGCGGATATCGTCGCCGGTCCACTCGATTTTGTGCGAGCTTGCGCCGCGCGGAATATAATTGTTGCGCATTGCATAGAGGTAGTATTTATACATTATCTTGTTAACGTTAGCTTCCGTGCCCGGAGTGTACCAAGCGGCAGAGTCGCCTCCTGCCGGGTCGAAACCGATCGGGTCGGGGAGATAGCCGCCTGTGAACGACCAGTCGAGCTGCAAACGGCAGCCGTTGTTGGACGCTGCGATAAAGTATGCGGAATAAGAGTTGGTCCAGCCTGTGTTATCCGGATTTTTGCTGTTCCAAGCGTACTGCTTGTCACTGGTCAAATCTTTATCTGCACAATAGTACTCGGTAACGTACATCGGCTTTTTATAGAATCTGTTGCACATTGCAAAGATTTTGCAAACGCCCTTGTAAGCGTCGCCCTTGGGGTCGCCGTCAACATACGCATTATATCTTGAGCCGTAGCCGAAGTATCCGTGCAAAGAAAATGCGTCGAAAATCTCAGAGTGATTGATGTTGAGGTACTGCGTTACATACTTTTCGTCAATAATGTTCATACCGTCGGAGTTTTCAGCGCCCCAAATCTGCACTTTCTTAAGCCAACCGTCGGGGTCGCCGCCCTTTCCGCCTTTAACATATGCGGATTTGGACTGGTTATGAAAAACATTGTAAACCTCTTGCATCATTGCAGCCCAATAAACGCGCTTGTCGCCTATTGTTGCAAAGTCCCAGGTGCTGCGCCATGTAGCGTCCTCAACACGGGCAGGCTCATTATAGAATGTAATGGTGTTAACATTCTTAAGTCCTGCTTCATAGTAGCAATATTTATACATTGCGGCTGCTGCGTCGGCATATTGCTTTATGTCGCGCGGTGCGCCCATACGTGCTCTTGAGGGTTCTGCCGTAAACCAGGACTGAAGTCTTGTTGCAATCTTCCAGCCGAACGAAACCTCAATGTCCGTACCGGCTTCGTCCAGCATTTTCCAATAGCGAATGCAGGAACGGAAGTGCTCGTTGTTGAAATCGTATTTTCCGGCATAGTAGTTCTTATAATCGGGATTAGATTCCCAATCAATCTCATATTTCTCGTAATCGTCGCCGGCTTCATCGGTCATCATCCAATCTATCTGGAACCAAGACCTGCCGTATGCGCCGTGGATATCGTTGTATCTCTTTGCCGAGATCTCGCCTGCATATCCGAAATTAAACTGAGTTGATCCGAGCTGTGTTGTGTAGTTCCAATATGTAGGATAGAAGTTACAGCCGGCACCGAGGATATTATCGAATAAAACGCCGCTTTCACGGTTATCAACGGTTATTGCACGTGTTGCACCCGACGCCTTTTTGCCGTACATCATAACATAAGGCTCGTCGGAATACTTCTTTTCGTTATCGTCGATATCGTTGATATCATCGTCGTTAATATCCTCGCCCGGGTCATCCGGATCGATATCAATTCCTTTATATTCCATCTTTTCGCCGCGGCTGATAGCGCCGTCGGTCAAAGGCCTTTCAACAACAACCGTGTATGTAGGGTCGCTGTCGGTCGGCTCGTCAATATCGCCGGTGTCATCAGTCGACGAATTATCGTCTGACGGTGTTTCGTCGCTTGTTTGCGATTGGCTTGAGGTTTTGCTTTCGGTCTTTTTAGTGTCTTTCTTGCAGCCTTTAAAGTTGCAGCCCACAAGACCGAAGCACAAAGCAAACACAAGCAAAAACGCCAAAACTCTGGAAACATTTTTCTTCATAAGCTTAACTCCTTTTGTTGACAATCTCTTTTAATAATAATGTTAGATTTGCGGCGATCAGCGAGCTTTTGGTTTAAAACCGCCTCGGGCAACAACTGACCTTTTTGCCTTTGGTAAAGCACGGAGACGCTCGCGTTATATATACATATAAATAAAGCGCCATGGTTGCTGTGCAGATGATTTTAAAAAATTACAAAAAACAAGTGCAATTCAAAAATCAGTGCAAAGCAACGCATATTAACCAATCAACCATATTCTTAGTAAAAACATTATACAACTTATTAGTCAAAAAAGTTATTATCAATAATTACAATTTAATGCAGTGAATTTTATGCATTTTTACCAAATGATTTGTACTGTTTTTTCACTTAATAACGATATTTCAGAGTAAATTCTTAGTATGAAATTGCTTTTTCTTTTGTTTTTTTAATGCCGATTTTTTTGGACAATTTTAATAAAATATTACCTTTTAACGAGAAAAAATATCTGAACTCAAATTACACTGCGTTTCTTTTTTTGCTTTTTTTACATTATAAATTGTGTAAACTTCGCAATTTGTTAAGCTTTTATGGGATTAACCCGACGCCATTTGCGGTTTGTATTTTTACCCTTCGGCTAAGGCAAGCGATAATAATCCGAATCTGCCTAAGGCATTTGATTGCACATATCGGCTATAAGATAAACGCTGCCTGACCTCGGCCGAATCTAATAAAACTATACTCCGACGTTTTTAAGCTTTGTTTGAAAAATTCGGTAAGCCGCAGTGCGAGGGCGCACGGCGGATCGCTGCCGTGCCGAGCGCGCGGCGAGGACTCTCAAAAACTTTTAGCCGCCGTCGGGAAAGCTCGGTAAGCCGCAGTGCGAGAGCGCGCAGCGGAACGCTGCCGTGCCGAGCGCGCGGCGGAACATCGCTGTCTTTCCGTTTAGCGGTTAGGTTTCCCGGCCTGCAGTAACAGTTACCCTTGTTTAGCACTTTGACTCATCTTGTAATCCAACCGAATACAAGCCCGCGCCCCCGCGCGGCACCGTCGCTTTTCGGCGACGGCAAAACCGCTTTTGCGGTTTCGCTGCCCGTTTTCAGCCTTTGGAAAGCTCAAAAGAAAGTCGAGAGTAAAAAACGGGCGTGCCGCGCGGGGCGCGGGCTTGTGTTCGGTTTAGGCGCAGCTCACAGACCGAGCTGCAAAGCCGGTGATACCGCTTTATCGCAGGCAGAAATAAGCTCTTGTTTAATAGGTTTTCGATGAAATGAAAAAGCCCCGATCACTCAGGGCTTTTCCTCTGATTGTTTATTGCCGCTTTTTGTTTTTTGAAAATTTCAGAGAATTTTTCCTTTTTCAAAAAGCCATCTGTGTTTTTGCAATGTCACTCGCAAATAATCTTTGGTTCTTTCGCTTAAAGACCTTATTGCTGCGGCTTTAAGCTGTTCTTTTTCTCTGCCGCTTTGCTGCGGTATTTCCGGCGGCAGAATTTTCGGAAAGTGTATTTGCAAAATTATCGTTGGCAACGTGAGCGGCAAGTAGGGTCTGCGCTGCCCCATTATTGCCTGTGGCGGGGTTCAGAGTTTCACCCCAGCTGTTTGCTCTTCCGTCCTTAACACCGGTGCCGGTAAGCTTAATTTCGGAAATAATGAAGTTGATAAGATACTCGCCTGTTTCTGTTTTGTAACCCTCGATTTGCGGGAATTCCGCAATTTCAACACGCATATATTTTGCGATTATCGGGCGGATATCCTTCCCCCAAAGACCGACCTTTTCATCAATGCCTGCGGTATTGATCGTGTAATCCGGAACGGCAGCTGCCAGAATGTCGGTCTCGGTTTCGCCGAAGTAGATATTAAGCTTTGTCGGCCAGTAGTTTTTGAATCTCTTTAAGAACGAGAAATCAATTCGGTTAATTGTTTTGTAATCGCCGAAATTTATAAGAAGGTCTATTTCAGCATCTCCGACAGCACCATCGTTCACGCTGATAAATGTTGACTGCTCGCCGTCGTAAAGCGACTCTGCAAGAGTGTCGTGAATTGCAATGTTGCTTCTCGCATTTGTCTGTTTATCTGTGCGAACAACGCTTATGCTCTTGTTAGTCCAATCGCTTGTGAGGCTTCTTGTTTTCTGTTTTTGGTTATCCAAGCCGATAGCTTCGATTTCAAACAGTCGAAGCTTTGATTTAGTGCCCTCGAAAACAAAACGGATAAAACGCATACTCTTTGATTTTGAGAACGTTTTTGCAGCTGTGATGTTTCCTGTTTTGCTGCCGGCTGAATAGTTCCAAACAAGCGCCTCATCGGTAAACACACCAGAGTAAGAGAGCGATGAGTAAACCTTCATTCCGCTAAAGCCGTTGTTAGCGTCTATAAGTGCCGTTACGGCGATTTTGTCAACGCTGTCGTCACCGCAGAGGTTGTATATAAGCTCTGCTTTGTTACGGCTGTCGCCCGATGTGTTGATGTCGGCAAATGTTGCTTTGTTGCCGTCGGTAAGGTTCTTAACCTCGGCGGCGGTGAGCTCATTATCGTCAATCCTTGTTCTCTCGGCGCCGTTTATATAGCTTGCGTCAATAGGCATATTCTCGGCGAGGTTATCGGGATGCCCCTTAAGTATCGCCTCTTTGCCCCACATACTTAAGAACGAAAGACGGAAGTAGTCGCTCGGAACGTTATTTCTGAAGTTTATATCAACAAACTTAATGCCGAAATATCTGCCGTCGGGCATTTCGTCATCATCAAACTCAATTATCTGAGCACGCGACTGTCCCTGAATGTTTGCATTGAACTCATAGATCATTGAATTCTCATCAAAGAGATCGTTCAGGTCTGACGACATATAAAGCCGGTATATTCCGGGCCAATAAAGCTTATTGTCTGACGAAAGTCCTTGATATGCAAAGCCTTTAATCTGCGCATTGTCCCATTCCTTGATCCTGAACGCCAAGCCGAAGCCGTCTTTATCAAAAGGTGAGTTTTTAACATCGGTATGTGATTGTGTGCCATTGTTGTTTCTAATTATATTTATGATTCTGTGCTTATCATTCTCACTTGAGTTGACCTTTTTGCCTTCCTGATTAAAAATGTAAAGTGTTGCGGTTTTCAAAAGGTTTGTTTTTGTCTCCGCAATATTTTTAAGGTCGGCTTTGGTTGCGGATCTTAACGTACCTATTGAGTTAACAGACTCGGCAACTGCATCTGTATATTCACCGTATACCTGGAATGCATGAATACGCGGGTAAACGTGATTTTGATTTGCGGTGATTTCTCCCATGCCCTTGCCGGTTGTGCAGGTCGGATCATAAACACGAATACCGACATATTGACCTATGCAATCATCGGGACGGTTAACCTGATCAAAGCATATCACGTTCATTCTGGTGGTTTGACCGTAGTGAGCGGCAGTGATGTTATCGACATTTACATAGAAGTTTTCGTCGTCGTAAAGTGTTATTAAATCGTTTCCAACATATACGTCGTATCTGCCGAGCGCCCAGATCGTATTGCTCGGGAATGCAAGC
>USAR01000039.1 GCA_900552605.1 uncultured Oscillospiraceae bacterium
CTGGCACCCCGACCGCACGCATATCGTCCTCCATTTGCCCCCATTCTTCCGGCGAAACCTTACCCTTCGCAACAAGACCCTTACGCACAGTCTCCGTGATTTTAAACGCGCGCGAGCGGTCCATCCCCTTGTGTATAAGGTACATCATAATGTTATCACGTGTTCCTATAACCTCGGAAATGGTGCAAATGCCCTTGTCGATAAGGTCCTTTGCGTTGCCGAGCCACACGTCCGTGCCGTGAGAAAGACCGGATATCTGCAACAGATCCGCAAAGTTTTTCGGCTTACAATCAACAAGCATATCCCGCACAAACTTTGTGCCGAACTCGGGTATGCAGAAGGTTCCTGTTTTAGAATCTATTTGCTCGGGAGTAACGCCGAGCGCCTCGGTTGAAACAAAAAGGCTGTAAACCGCAGGGTCGCTCATTGAAATATCGTTAACGGAAATTCCGCTGTACTCCTCAAGGTATTTATATGTAGTGGGCACAACGTGACCGAGCTCATCGAGCTTTAAAATAGTATCGTGAATAGAATGGAAATCAAAGTGGGTTGTAACAATGTCGGTATTAACATCGTCGGCAGGGTGCTGAACAGGACAGAAATCGTAAATTTCCTTATCTCTCGGCACAACAACCATTCCGGCTGGGTGCTGACCCGTGGTCTGCTTGATTTTCGAACCCTCCACAAGGCTTGCCAACCGCCCAAGCTCGGCATTGCTTAACACAATGCCCTTTTTCTCGGCATAAGCCTTTGCAAAACCGAATGCGGTTTTTTCGGCAATTGTGGAAATGGTGCCGGCTTTAAAAACGTTCTCGCTGCCAAAAAGCGTTTCTGTGTATTTTTGAACATCGTTTTGGAATTCATCGGAGAAGTTAAGGTCGATATCTGGAACCTTATCTCCCTTAAATCCCAAAAACGTTGCAAACGGTATATCGTGACCGTCGCGCAGATATTCCGCACCGCAAACGGGGCACTTTTTCTCGGGCAAATCAAACCCCGAGCCAACAGAGCCGTCGTCAAAAAATTCCGAATGGCGGCACTTTGGGCAAACGTAGTGCGGCGGCAACGGGTTAACCTCTGAAATGCCCGCCATTGTAGCGGCGAAGGAAGAACCGACGGAACCACGAGAGCCGACCAAATAGCCGTGCTCCTCGCTGTATGCCACAAGCTTTTGCGCGGTTACATACATTATCGAATAGCCGTTTTTAATAATTGAGGAAACCTCTTCATCGAGCCTTTCGGAAACAATTTTCGGAATAACGCCGTTCTCGCCGTAAATATTCATTGCTCTGTCCCAGCAAATTTTGTGCAGCAGCTCGTCCGACCCTTCGATAACGGGCGGATAGTTACCGTCGGGCACAGGGATAACGTCGCCGTCGACCATATCCGCGATTTTATTGGGATTATCGATAACAAATTCCTTTGCTCTTTCGCCGAAATAGCTGAAATCCTCAAGCATTTCGTCGGTCGTTTTAAGATAGAGAGGTGCTTGCAGGTCAAAATCCTCAAAGCCCTGACCGGCAAGCAGGATTTTTCTTATAATTTCATCTTCTTTTCTAAGAAAGTGCACGTCGCCCGTGGCAACAACAGGCTTGCCGAGTTCGTCTGCAATTTCCACTATCTTGCGGTTAAAATCTTTTATAACCTCAAGGCTTGTAACGTGGCGCAGGCGGTTAGGAATAACGTTGCCGTTCTTTTCAACCTTGTCGGGCTTAACGGAATCGCGCACCATAAACTCGTTGTTTCCGAGCGGCTGAATTTCAAGATAATCGTAATAGCTTGCAATTCTTATAAGCTCGTCGTGCGGAGCGCCGTCCACCACAGCGCGGTAAAGCTCGCCCGCTTCGCACGCACTGCCGAGGATAAGACCCTCGCGGTATTTATCTATATTGGTTTTTTTGGTAAGCGGTCTGCCCTTAAAATCCTCAAGATGAGCCTTTGAAACAAGCTTGTAAAGGTTCTTAAGACCTGTTAAATTCTTAACCAAAATTATTTGGTGATAGCGGTGCTTTGCCGCCTCTTTCGGGGTCATATTGTCGATATCGTTAAGCTCGTCGTTTACAAAATACGATTCAACGCCGTAAATTACCTTAAAATCGCCGCCGCCTTTTTTGATTTTTTTAACTGCCGCAGCCGCAGCGGGATATGCCTGCACAACGCCGTGGTCGGTTATGGCAACAGCCTTGTGACCCCACTTAAACGCCTGCTCAACAATCGAATCGCCCGAGCTTACCGCGTCCTTTGCCGACATATTGGTATGGCAGTGCAGCTCAACACGGCGCAGTCCCTCATGCTTATCGGTTTTTTGGTATTTTTGCAGCTCGGCAAGCGCTTTAACATCAACGATAAATTCCTTTGACCAGCTGTCGAATTTATAAATACCGTTAACAACAACGCACGCGCCGTTTTTAAGAAGAGAAAGCTCCTCAAACTGCTCGGGATTTAAAAACATTTTGGCTTTAATGGAGTTTGTATAGTCGCTGAAGCAGAAGTTGACTCCCTTGCGCGGTCCTCGCTGCGTGTTTATATCGCGCACTTCAAGACCGAACACCTCGCCCCAGCCGACAAAGTCACTTGTGGCATTCATATCGTCAAGCGGCATAACGTCAATAAGCCGTTTTACGTTTGTGTTTATTTTTTTGCCGAAAAACAGCCTTGCGGAATTAAGATAAACAGGCAGTCCGTCCTCGGGCGGCACTGTGGTGTCTATTTTGGCTTTAGGCGGCAGCGGACGCGGCGCCGCAGTTTTTTCCCTTTCCGCTTTTTGCACTGTCGGCTTGTGTGCCTGCGGTTTTGCGGCACTCGGTGCTGCCGGCTGTGCGCCGCCGAAGTCGGCGGACGTCATTGCAAAGGCTTTCGGCGGCTCGTTGACAATGTATTGCTGCTCAATTTCGTCGCGCTTGGTAACGCCGCAAAATTCAACATTGACTTTGCGCGAAAACCACTCTTTTGCCGCAGCGGAAAACCGCTTTGCGAATTCGGTTTTCTTTAGCGTATCAATACCGCCGTGCATAAGCTCGATTTTTAAATTATCGCCGTCGATAGTATATTTTGCGCCCTCCAAAAATCCGTTGATCTGACAGGTTTCTCCTTTAAGCTTTGCGGAAATATCCTCACAAGCCGCCTCGCAAAAGCATTGCGGCAAAAATACTGCATTAAACACAACGCCGGATAGCATAAGCACCGCACGCAGTGTGTCTGCGGCGGCATCTAAATTTGATCTTTTAATGTATGTATTAAAGGAAAGGTCGGCGCTCATTATTCTTGTTTCTTGGTCGATGGAGCACTCCGTGACCGCGCCGTCACCCAGCTCTTTAGTAAAGCTTTCCAAATATCCGCCGAAAAGCTCGGCAAATGTTGTGTTTATCATTTATTTTCAATCCCCGTAACAGTGTATCTTTTGTTTTGCAAACCCATAACGCCCTACCGATATGCGCTTAAAGCATCTCGATCTCTTTAAGCAGCTCGTCAAGCAATTTTTCCTCGGGCACTTTTTTAAAAATCTCACCCTTTTTAAAAATAAGACCGCAGCCGTCGCCGCCGGCAATGCCGATATCGGCTTCCCTTGCCTCGCCAGGACCGTTTACCACGCAGCCCATAACCGCAACGGTTATATCCTTTGTGCAGCCTGCAAGCGCTTCCTCAGCTTTTTTTGCAAGATTTATAAGGTCTATCTTTGTTCTGCCGCAGGTGGGACAGGAAACAAAGTGCACGCCGCCTTTTCTCATTCCGAGCGAGCGCAGCAGGTCGATGCCTGCCCTGACCTCTTTCACGGGTGCGTCTGTAAGCGACACTCTTATGGTATCGCCGATGCCGCTGAGCAGCAATCCGCCTATGCCTGCCGCCGATTTTAAAATGCCCATACGCTCGGTGCCTGCCTCGGTGACTCCTAAGTGCAGCGGATAATCGCACCTTTTTGCGGCAAAGCTGTAAGCTTCGAACATCTGCTTAACATCGGACGCTTTAAGAGAAAGCACAATATCGTGAAAATCGAATTTTTCCAAAAGCCTTGCGTGGTACATTCCGCTTTCAAATAAAGCCTCTGCAGTGGGTGCGCCGTATTTTTGCAGCACGCTTTTTTCCAAAGAGCCCGAATTTATGCCGATGCGAATGGGAATACCTCGGTTAGCGCAGCACACGGCAACCTTTTTAATGTTGTCCTCGCTGCCGATGTTGCCGGGGTTTATGCGAATTTTGTCAACTCCTGCCGACGCGCACTCAAGCGCCAAGCGATAGTCGAAATGTATATCCGCAACTATCGGTGCGTCAACGCTTTCTTTAAGCGCCGCTATCAGCTTTACCGACTCCTTATCGGGCACTGCCGCGCGGATAATATCGCAGCCTGCGTTTTGAAGCTCCAAAGCCTGTGCAACACCGGCTTTAATATCGTGCGCCGGCACATTAAGCATAGACTGCACGCTTATATCGGCGCCGCCGCCTATCTTAACGCCGCCTACGTTGACCTGCCTTGAAACACGTCTTTCCAAAACTCTTTCACCCCGCAAGAAATTATACATTATATGGTGCACCGTAATTGGGACACAGCAATTTTTTAACGCTTAAAAAAATCCGATAATATCCTTTAACGTGACCAGCGCCACAAAGCCCATCAGGATAATGAAACCCACGCCGTGCACTATCGCCTCGTATTTTTGCGGCACGGGTTTTCTTGCAATCATTTCAAAAAGCAGAAAAACAAGCCTGCCGCCGTCGAGAGCCGGTATCGGCAAAAGGTTGAAAATGCCGAGATTTATGGTAATTAAGCAAAGCATGGGAAGCAGTGAATCAAGCCCTATCTTAGTTGCCTGACCGAGCGCAGACGCCACACCGACAGGTCCCGACACCTGATTAAGCGAATACCTGCCGCCGATAAGGTCTATAAGCGAGAACCACACCGTCCTGCCGAACGACACGGTGTATTTAAACGACTGTGTTATATATGTTTTAAAATTGTTTTTGGCGTAATAAAAATTAAAATCCCTTGTTAAATAGCGTATGCCGTCCTGCTCCGTCAGCTTAAATTCAACGTTTTTAAGCAGCTGCTTTTCGCCGTTTCGCTTAACGGTGAGGTCTATTTTATTATCCTTAACCGCTGAAAACGCATATGCTATTTCGTTAGCGGTAAGGCAGCGTCTGCCGTCAACCGCCAAAATTTCGTCGCCCTCTTTAAGTCCGTAATTAACGCTTGTTGCGTCCTTTGAAAACGAGGCAACGGTGTTGGTTGCAATCGCCCCTGCCGGCGCAAAATATATAAGCACCAAAACAAAGCCGAAAATGATATTGAAAATCGCGCCTGCCGCAACAATTAAAAATCTGCGCCAAGCGGCTTTGTTGCAAAACGCGCGGCTGTCGTTGCTCGATTCGTCCTCACCCTCCATTGCGCAGTAGCCGCCGAAAGGAATCAGCCGCACGGAATAAAGGGTCTCCTTGCCCTGATGCTTAAAAAGCGTCGGGCCGAAACCCACGGAAAATTCATTAACACGAACTCCCAGCATTTTTGCAAAGATAAAATGACCGAATTCGTGAATTATAATCATCATCAAAAACAGCAGCACTGCCACGACATACGGCCAAACCGTGCCGAAAACCGAGGCTGCGCTTGCCAAAAAGTTTGGTTGAATAATGCTCACCGCCTTAAAATTTATAAAACGCTGTCCAAAACAAAAGCTCTTGCCGCTTTATCAGCCGCAAAAACGTCGTCTACACTGTAGCTTTTAACCGCCGCCTGATTATCAACGGCACAGCTCACAAGCTCGCCTATCTGCAAAAATTTAAGTTTACCGTCAAGAAAAAGCTTAACCGCCGCCTCGCCTGCGCCGTTTGCGGCAGCGGTTTTAAGACCTCGGCTTTCGGCGGCTTTCAGGCAAGCCGCAAGGCACAAAAACGTGTCGGTATCGGGTTTTTCAAATGTGAGAGAGCCGATTTGCGTAAGGCTTAAACGCTTGCACGGGCAGCTTAATCTTTCGGGATACGTTAAAGCATACTGTATAGGCAACCGCATATCCGGTGTGCCGAGCTGCGCGATAACCGCGCCGTCCGCCGTCTCAACTGCCGAATGAACAATGCTTTGGCGGTGCACAAGAATCTCAATATCCTTTGCCGAAACGCCGAACAGGTGCATTGCCTCTATCACTTCAAGCCCCTTGTTCATCATCGTGGCGGAGTCCACCGTTATTTTGGCTCCCATATCCCAATTGGGGTGATTGAGAGCGTCGGCAACCGTTGCATTTTCAAGCTCTTCTTTCGTTTTGCCGAAAAACGGACCGCCTGAAGCTGTCAGCAATATTTTTGAAACAGCGCCTTCGGGTATTCCCTGAAGGCACTGAAAAATTGCCGAGTGCTCGCTGTCAACAGGCAATATGGATACATTGTTTTTGCGCGCACTCTCCATAACGATATCGCCTGCGCACACAAGCGATTCCTTGTTTGCAAGCGCTAAAGTGTTGCCGCTGCCGATTGCGGCAAGCGTGGATTTAAGCCCCGCAATGCCGACGATGGCATTAAGCACTGCGTCGCAGCTTTCGGCGGCAAGCTCTTCTGCTGCCGATTCACCGCCTGTTACCTTTATATCGGTATCGGCAAGCGAAACTTTAAGCTGCTTTGCAAGCCTTTCATCGCTCAAAGCCACAGTGCTCGGTTTAAATTCCCTTGCCTGCGCTTCCAAAAGCTCGGCATTTTTGCCTGCGGCAAGAGCCTTTATTTTTATTCCGTGTGCACGCGCCACGTCCAAGGCCTGCGTGCCTATCGACCCTGTTGATCCGAGCAGAGTTATTGTTTTTTCAATTATATCATTTCTCATAATTTAAAAATTACCCACCGATTAAATTATCTTTGCAATTATCAGGTAAGAAAGAAAGCACGGCGCAACAAGCAAAACACTGTCGAATCTGTCCATAACGCCGCCGTGACCCGGCATAATGTTGCCGAAATCCTTAATTCCGCAGCCGCGCTTAATCTGCGATGTAAGCAGATCGCCCATCATTCCCACAACAGAGAAGATGACAGCTGCCAATACCACGGCACCGTAGTTCACTTTAACGGTGCTTTGATAAAAAGCGCACACAAGCAGCGACAGCAAAACGCTTCCCAAAATGCCGCAAGCCGCACCCTCAACCGTCTTTTTAGGGCTGATCTCCGGCGCTAATTTATGCTTGCCGAAAAACATGCCGCCGAAATACGCCGCGGTGTCGCAGCCCCAAGCAAAAACAAGAGCAAGCACAAAATAAAACTGCTTTGCGCCGTGCACTGCGAAAAGCTTGAAAAGCGAGGTGAAACAAATTGAAAGCAGCACAGGCACAGCCGCTGCCGAAAACAGCGTGAGCGCGTCAACCTCTCTGTGAAAAACGATTGTTAAAAACGTTAGCACAAGGTAATATATCAAAATAACGTATCCACCGGTAAAATTAACGATTCCGCCGATGAAAAACGGTGCTGCAAGGCTGTATGCAAGCGCCGCGATAAGCACTGCCGGACATTTTACAAAGCTTGTGTTTCTAAGCATCTCATAGCTGCCGATTGCCGTGAGCAACGCCATTGCGCCGCACATAACTGCGGCATTACGAACACCGATCGCTATCACCGCAATCAGCAAAGCAATACCGACTGCGCCCGAAATTATTCTTGTTTTCATAAATTTTTGCACCCCCGAAACCGAGCTGCCGATTAGGCGACTTTTATAAAACTCATTGCCGAAAAAGCGGCGCTAAACGCCGCCGAAACGCCTGTTTCTGTGGCGATATTCCGCAATTGCCTTTTCAAGATGCTTCGGTTTAAAATCGGGCCACAGTATATCGGAATACCAAAGCTCGGCATATGCCGACTGCCAGATAAGATAATTTGAAATCCTGTATTCACCGCTCGGTCGGATTATCATATCGGGGTCGGGCTGACCGCTTGTGTAAAGATTATCCGAAACAGTCTGCTCCGTGATATCGTCGGGTGAAAGCCTGCCGTTTTGCACGTCACGCGCGATCTTCTTAACAGCGGAAACGATCTCGTCCCTGCCGCCGTAGTTAAGCGCGATGTTGAGGTTCATTCCCGTTGCATTTGCCGATTCCTCTTCCGACTCGTGTATCAGCTTTATTATATCGGGCGCCAGCACACCGATATCGCCGATAAACTTAACCCTTATGTTTTCGTCCTTGAAGTTTTTTGCGTCCTTAAGATAATCGCGCAAAAGCTCCATTATGTTGTCAACTTCCTCTTTCGGCCGTTTCCAATTCTCGGTTGAAAAGGCATACACCGTCATATATTTAAGACCGATTTTATTGCCGTACCTCGCAATTGCCTTGAACGTTGAAGCGCCTGCGGCGTGACCTGCCGAGCGCGGAAGACCGCGTCGCTTTGCCCACCTGCCGTTGCCGTCCATGATAATGGCAATATGCTGCGGCATAGGTCCCAACTCCGCCGTTTCGTGTTTTTTGAAAAGCGACATCAGCCGCACGCTCCTTTTCGTTTGCCCTGTTTTCCGCAAAAGCCTATCTGCTTTTTAATCTCCAACAGGGCTGCAAAAAACTTGTGTTTTTTTACAGCCCTTTTTTAATGTCAGATAGCCAAGATTTCCTTTTCTTTGTCGGCAGTCATCTTATCGATCTCCGCCACAAATTTATCTGTGCTTTTTTGAATTTTCTTTTCGCCGTCCGCCTGCTCGTCTTCCGTTATCTCGTTTTTCTTTTTAAGAGCCTTTACACCGTCAATACCGTCGCGGCGGCAGTTACGCACGGCGATTTTTGCCTCCTCCGCAAGCTTTTTAACCTCTTTTGCAAGCTCGCGGCGACGCTCCTCGGTAAGCGGCGGGAAATTAAGTCTTATAACATCGCCGTCGTTTTGCGGATTTATGCCGAGGTCTGACGATTGAATTGCTTTTTCAATTTCCTTTAAAGTTGTTTTGTCCCAAGGCTGAATCTGAAGTGTGCGCGGATCGGGTGTTGAAATTGCCGCCATTTGCTGAATAGGGGTAGGTGTGCCGTAATATTCCACCTGGATTTTATCAAGCACCGAGGCGTTTGCACGACCTGCGCGGATTGTTTTAAAGTTGCGGTCGAGCGACTCCAAGCACTTGTTCATACGCTCTTCCATTTTAGAAATAACCTGTTTCATAATATGTCCCTCCGTGAAGTTTTATTTTACGATTGTGCCGATATTCTCGCCCTTGACCGCGCGAACGATATTCTCGGGGTCGTTGAGGTTGAATACCAGAATCGGAAGCTTGTTGTCCATACAAAGCGACGCCGCGGTGCTGTCCATAACGTGCAGCTCCTTGCTCAAAACGTCCATAAATGAAAGACTGTCGTACTTTTTGGCATCGGGGTTTGTTTTGGGGTCGCTGTCGTAAACGCCGTCAACATTTGTTGCTTTAAAGATTATATCGGCGTCGATCTCCGCCGCGCGAAGTGCCGCTCCCGTGTCTGTTGAAAAGAAGGGATTGCCCGTGCCGCAGCCGAAAATGACCACTCTGCCCTTTTCAAGATGGCGCACAGCCTTGTTGCGAATGTAGGGCTCGGCAATTTCACGCATTGCAATGCCGGTTTGCACCCTTACATTAAGACCTGCTTTTTCAAGTCCGTCGGCAAGTCCGAGCGAATTTATAACCGTTGCAAGCATTCCCATATGGTCAGCTCTTGTGCGGTCCATTTCGCCGCTTGAGCGACCGCGCCAAAAGTTGCCGCCGCCGACAACGATTGCCACCTGGGTGCCCATATCCACAACCTTTTTAATGCTTTTGGCAATAGTCATAACGGTATCGAAATCAATGCCGGTTTTGCCGCCTCCGGCAAGCACCTCTCCGCTTAGCTTTAATAAAATTCGATTATAAACAGGTTTCATTTTCTTGCTCCTTTAAGACTGTCGGCAATGGCTTTTGCATTTTTAAATCAAGCTGTGCAAAGCCTTGATTTTCTGCTGTGGCAATGCCGATATTTTTATCACATCTATTTTACCTTAAACCGCCCGATATGTCAACGCATTACTTTCAATTTATATGCCGTTTATTTTTGTTTTTTACTTTCACTTATCTTCTATTTCGTTTTTTTCGTATCTTTCCGTGATATTCCCACCATGTTTTGTTTGAGGTACACCAGCGGATTACACTGTCCGGAAGGCTTTTGTATCGTTTTCCGAGGAAGTATCCCACATATTTGAATCCGCTTTGAAAGAATAACGTGACGAGCAGCCACGGCTTATGAATTTTGCAG
>USAR01000040.1 GCA_900552605.1 uncultured Oscillospiraceae bacterium
CATCATAAATGCTAATTAATGTGTTTGTAATATTGTGAAAATGTTTAGCTAATTCAAGCAATTCCTTTTTATTTGCATTTATATACATATAAAATCCTTTCGGTTAAAAATGCTATTTTTAAGGTTATTTATGAGTAGATTATAAAATATCAAAATGATAAAATCAAGATAGAAAATAAAGGAGGAAAAATATGTGGTACACAAACAGTTATCGCCGACATCTTTGCGATATGCATATTGATGAATGGAACAAAGAGTTTTTATCCAAATTTTCACCGGAAGAATATTTTGAGAATTTAAAAAAAGCAAACATCCAAAATGCAATGATTTATTTTCAATCACATGTTGGCCTCTGTAATTACCCAACAAAGTCCGGGAAAATGCATAACGGTTTTATAGGGAAAGAAGACTCCATAAAACGCCTTGTGGAGATGTGCAGATCAAACGATATTACTGTAACAGGATATTATAGTCTTATATATAATAATTGGGCTCATGATACGCATCCGGAATGGCGCATGGTGGATATGACAGGCAAATCAAAACGTGAAATTGGCGAAGTACAGGAACTAGAATGTGCAGGGAAAAGACCTTGGCGTTATGGCCTTTGTTGTCCGAATAACAATGAATATAGAGAATTTGTGAAAAAGCAGATTCGAGAAATGGCGGATTATTTCGAAGTTGATGGCATGTTTTATGATATGCCGTTTTGGCCACAATTTTGTTGCTGTGATGCATGTAGGGAAAGGTGGGCAAAAGAGGTTGGCGGAGAGCTTCCAATGGAGAAAAATTGGAACGATCCGGATTGGCTTTTGCATGTAGAGAAACGACGTCAATGGATGGGTGAATTTGTGGCTTTTGTTACAAGTGAAACGAAAACACTATGCCCTAATGTAAGCGTTGAGTATAACGTAGCTTATGCCGCACTGCCAAACGCTGAGCGTGGGCTTGCTGAAGAGGTGTTGGCGGCTTCGGATTTTGCAGGCGGTGATTTGTATGGTGATATATATAGTCATTCTTTCATTTGTAAATTTTATCATAATGCAACAAACAATCATCCGTTCGAAAATATGGTTTCAAGATGTTATCCTACTTTGGCCAGCCATACGCTCACAAAATCGGATGATATTTTAACTAGCGCCATTATGACGACTGCTGCGCATCATGGAGCAACACTTTTCATTGATGCCATAGATCCAGCAGGTACTATGGATACTCGTGTTTATGATAAACTAGGAAAAATTTTTGATAAACATAAAAAATATGAGAAATACTTTGAGGGCGAGTTAATAGAGGACATTGGTATTTATTATAGTCTTCGCAGTAAATTTAATGCGAATGGCGAAAACTATTGTAATCATAATGCTGTTGTGAAAACAGTGAAAGATATGATCAAAAGCAATGTTTTCTGTGGCGTGTGTGGCAGTTTTAATGCATTCGATAAATATCAAATAATAATGGCATCCGAACTAACTGAGGTCGATTCTAAGGATTACAGTAGACTGGTTGAGTATGTAAAAAAGGGCGGACAGCTATATATAAGCGGAGGAGATTGTAGGGGCCTCTTGTCGGAATTTTTTGGCGCTTCGGTTGTGGGAAGAACAAAAGAAAAGAGAGTATATGTTGCTCCAAAGGAAAATGCAAAAAATGCATTCGGATTATTTAACGAAAAATATCCTATGCCATTTGATGGAACGGCACCTATTGTAGAAGGAATTGAAGGTAGCAAAGTAATTGCTACCATAACATTGCCTTATACACATCAGGATACTGTGAAATTCTCATCTATTCATTCAGATCCTCCTGGGGTAAAAACAGAACATCCAGCAATGGCTGTAACAAAGTATGGCAAAGGGAAAGTGATCTGGTCTGCATTGCCGATCGAAGAGGTTGATTGTTATGATTATCCGCAGGTGGTGTTCAATTTAATTGATGCATTTTTTACTTTAGAATCTACGGTAAAATCCGATGCACCATGTGATGTAGAAATAACAGGTTTTAAAACAAAAAAAGCTATTTATACAAGCGCAGTTCTCCTTAACGAAGAACCAAAAGCACGAAAGGTTGCTAACTTCAACATTTCTATTCGTTTGAATGTTATTCCAAAAGCAATTCTATATTTGCCAGAAGAAAACGAGATACCATTCGAATATAAAAATGGATATGTTACTTTTGAAGTATCAGATTTAAAAGTGTTTGATATGTATAAAATTATTTTAAATTAATCGAAGGGAGATTTGATTATGTCAATAGCAAAACAATTGTTAGAAGAAGGAAAGGGTGTATATCGTCTTGCTCCAACATGGGTTCCTCGCGCTTTTTGTCGTCCTGGTAAGAGAATTAAACTTCATCCGGATGATTACTATGTTTTTGGCTTGGAGAGAGGCGGTGTCGATGAAAGGTGGTTTGCATCTACTACATGGGCAGAAAATGGACCTAATACTCCAGAGGACGAAGGCTTGTCCTACATAGTGTCCGCCGATGGAAACAATAAGATTTTGCTCCGCGATGCAGTTGATGAACTTAAAGGCGAGATTATAGGCGATTATTTGTGGAATAAATACCATAAATGGCCTATGTTTTCTAAATTTTTTGATAATGCTGGGCCTCTTCCACATCATATCCATCATCGTGATGAACACGCAAAAAGAGTGGGCTCAGATGGTAAGCCTGAAATGTATTTCTTCCCATCACAAGTAAATAATCACGGCGGAGAATTTCCTTTTACATTCTTTGGACTAAATCCCGAAACGGATAAAAAGCAAATGAAAAAGTGTCTAGAAGATTTTTCAAAAGGCGATAATAAACTTCTTGATTTGTCGCGTGCTTATAAAATCACGCTAGATACAGGATGGGATGTTCCTCCCGGAGTGTTACATGCACCTGCAAGTTTGTGCACATATGAACCGCAATTTGCAAGTGATGTTTATGCTATGTACCAATCGGTATTGTACGGGGGACATTGTGTTTCTGAAGATTTGCTTTGGAAAAATTGTCCGGAAGAAGAAAAGGGTAACTTTGATTATCTTATGGATGTTATTGATTGGGAAGTGAACGTTGATCCTGAGTTTAGCAAAAAACACTTTATGGCACCAAAAGTTATTTGGGAAAACGAGAGCGGATGTGAAGAATGGATTTGCTACAAGTGCAAACTCGTTTCTGCCAAGCGTCTTACTATTAATCCCGGACAGACTGTGGTTGTTAAGGATATGGCACCCTATGGACTTATCATGCTTCAAGGTACTGGCAAACTAAATGATTGGGCACTTGAAACACCCACACTTATTCGTTATGGTGAACTCACTAATGATGAATATTTTGTAACAGAAAAAGCAGCGAAACAAGGTGTATTTATAACTAATACATCTACAACAGAGCCTATTGTGATGCTTAAACATTTTGCTGAAAATCCCGAGCTGATAATTGAGGAGTAGAGTAGTATGCCATTATTATCACACACTCGTGAGTGGTGTACACATATTGCGAAACGGAAAGCTAAAAGGTGCTGTCACACATGTGATAATAGAAGATAGCGCAACGGGTTCACAACGGCCGAGGTGTTCAACACCGCCGCCGTATTCAACTAGATGAATGGAATTGTTTATGTAGACAAAGGCGGCAATACGGGATAAGGTACAATAAATTGCGCAAATTGAAGAAGGCAAAAAAAGTAGACACGGCTTGCCGATCTCTGGTAGAATGAAGTTGCTATACAAACGGCTCTTTTTCATGATTTGTGTAAACGCGAAAATGGCATAAAATACAGAATGGTGATCGGGCGGGAAAGTCGAGGATCGGCTTACCGCCCATAATTGCATATTAGCAGAAATAACGGGGTATGTCAAGGGCTTTTTTTCATGATTTGTGTAAACACGGAAAATGGCATAAAATACAGAATGGTAATCGGGTGGGAAAGTCGCAAGGCGGCTTACCGCCCATAATTGCATATTAGCAGAAATAACGGGGTATGTCAAGGGCGGCTGCTTACGGCAGCCGTTCATATACCCTTGACAGGCGACGGAATTTCTGCTACTGCGGCAGTCTGTCCGCAAAGAAAATTTCCAGTTGCGAATGAATTTCGCCCCAGTCACGGCGTCTGCCGGTCCATTTTCGGGTAATATCCATTTGGGCGAGATAAAGCATTTTTAAAAGGCTGTCATCGTTCGGAAATACTGCTTTGCTTTTTGTTACCTTACGCAACTGGCGATTGAAATTCTCGATTGCATTAGTGGTGTAGATAAGCGTTCTGACCGACTGCGGATACTTGAAATAGGTGGAAAGCTCCGCCCAGTGTGCTCGCCAAGACACCGAAATTTTCGGGTATTTAGCGTCCCATTTTGCGGCAAAATTCTCAAGCTCATAAAGTGCCGTTTCCTCATCCACGGCTCCGTAAACCTTTTTTAAATCTGCCATAAGTGCCTTAATATCCTTGTACGAAACATACTTAGTGCTGTTTCGTATTTGATGAATTATGCACTGCTGAACCTCGGTTTTCGGGTATACCGCAGATATAGCTTCGGGAAATCCGGTAAGACCGTCAATGCAGGTAATTAGTATGTCTTCCACCCCGCGGTTTTTCAGCCCGTTAAGTATTGAAAGCCAGTATTTTGCACTTTCATTTTCGCCTACATACATTCCGAGGACTTCTTTGATTCAGTCCATATTGATTCCAATTGCCATGTATACGGCTTTTTTGACGATTCTGCCTTCACAGCGGACATTGTAATGTATGGCGTCCATAAAGACTACGGCATAAACGCTCTCAAGCGGACGCTGCTGCCATTCTTTTACTACAGACAGTATTTTATCCGTAATTCGGCTCATAAGGCTGTCCGACACTTCCAACCCATATATATCCTCAATGTGTGCAGATATGTCGTTCGTTGTCATGCCCTTAGCGTACATAGATATGATTTTTTCTTCTATATCTCCGCTTAAAGTTGTTTCGTTACGCCTTACCAGCTTCGGTTCAAATTCACCGTTTCGGTCGCGCGGCACGGCTATTTCTAAATCTCCCGCACTGGTTTTCATTGTTTTTCGGCTGTGTCCGTTGCGGCTGTTTTCGGTTTCCTTGTTGCGGTAGTCGTACCTACTGTACCCAAGCTCGTCGTCGAGTTCTGCCTCAAGTCCGTTTTCGAGGACTTCTCCCACCATTTCCTTGAACACCGACCGCAAGTCGCTCATGTCCTCCACATCAAGCAGTGACAGAAATTCTCGTAATTTTTCTTTTCTCTCTTTTTTCGCTGCCCGTACCTCCGGGCTGTCTTTGTACCTTGGCATATTTTTAACCTCCAAAATGATATTTCTATTCTATACCATTTCAGAGGTTTACACAAGATGGGAAGAAGTCTCCCTTTGTCGAATGTTATTCATCCGCCCAATCCATTGCATTTGGTTATCTGCTTTGAGTTGTTCGGTCACGCTCTCACACTCTGCAATTTGTTTAACTAGTCGATTGAACGTATCTTCGGCATCACGATCAAGCTGCAAAAGATAATCATAAAGCGTATGTTCACTTAACATTTTATTATAAAACGCTTTGCTGTGTTTTTGAATATACCTTAAATGTCGATTTCCCCATACACCGATTGGCTCGCTTTCCGGTTCATCCTCACCGGCAATGATATAGTAATCACCGCACAGTTCGTATTTGAGCCCCGTTCTTTCATCTGTAATGAATCTTTCTGATTTTTTCATAGTGTTTCCTCCTTTATTTGTATATACGTCTTTGGGTGTATATACATTTTATTTCATTGTTTTTGAAAACACCAATGTGCCGATTTGGTACGGTAGAAATATATGTGAGATTGTCGGTTGTTTTAAGTTTAGTTTCTCGAATCCGTTAAGAACACCCGCACCATATCGAGTGTTCTTAACCAACCTGAGAGTTGGATGAGGACACTCGATTTCTTTTTGCCTTTTTGTGCCTCTTTGTATGTATGAGCGGGAGTCGTCCTGCTCTTTTTTTATGCCGATCGTGCGTTCGGAACATATTCCACGGCAACGCACTTGCAAGTTTCTTCTTGGTAGTTGTACCTGCTCCCAAGGCGCGGCAGTTCCGGATACCCTACAAACTTATAGTGTATCTTTAAAAAAGGAAAGAAACTTTTACCTCTTACTCAATAGCCCGTAGGAAAATACGATTTACCCCTTGTGTTCTGATTTTTCGAAAAATATAAGCACCTGTCATTCAACCACTCTTTCGGTCGGTAGCAAGTGCTTGCTGTTCAATATTAAATTTGCATCGCTTGTATGCTTGTGTATTCTCTAAAAAGTTTACATCTACCGACCGAAACATAATCTCATCCGAGGCAGGATAGGTATTTTACCCTTACAGCGTAGATATATCCCCTTTTGATATCCGATATTAACTGCCGGAATCCCGGTCGGTTGAAATATGTCCCTGTGTATCCGTCGTTCACATAGACTTTTGTATCGGCAACCTTTTTTCCTTTGCCTTTTGCGAAAACAGCGTTTTTTGATCGACTATCGAATTGCTTTCACCATCCATTCCGTCGTCACGGAACAAATGGCAATAAACAAAACTAAACGGCTGCTACACAGCTTTTATACCGCACAGTAACCGTTTAGTTCATTATCTATATTCCGCAAAGCAGTCGCCGCTTGCTTTGGCATCAGGGTAAATTGACAATCACTTTTAAATGGTTTTAATAATTCCGCAACAGCGTCAGCCATACGGTAATCTTCTTAAATGGTCGGGAGACCGTCTCCGGCGTCAACATTTTCAGCAAAACAAACCCCTGCCGACATAATCAATCAAAGTAACAAGGATACTTCTGTAAGAAATGCCGTTTTAACCATTTAAAAATACTCCCTTTAAACAATTATTCTCTTTCTTTTATTTCAAAAACTACAAACCGGCATTGGTGTATTACTGCTGTTTTCCGTCTTTAAAAACATAAAAGCTGTGGTGAGGCTTTCTCTCGCTTTCGGGCGGCGGCGTCAAATAGTCGCCGAAGAGCTGACGCAGGTATTCGGCGTAATGTTTAGTTGCCGGCAGCTTCATTCCCTCAAAATCGAGCAGAGTAATGTCTTCGTAAAACTCTTTGGAAAATTTTTCGTGCTCGGCATATTCTCCCGTTACAATAGCAAGAGAACTTGCGCTTTCGTAATCAATACTTGTTGCAAGGCTTTTAAATTTTTTATAAATACGCTCCGACCCAACAGCTTTGCAAAACAGAATAAGCGGCGGCTTTACCACATATGCTCTTAAAAAATCAGTTCCCAAAAACAATGCGGAATTTGCAAATATGAACATTCTTCTAAGCCGTTTCAGTTTTTTTGCAAATTTGTCGAACTCTGCGTCTTCACTAGGCACCGCCTCAATAGGGAAAATATCAATGCCGTAATATCCGATGTATTTATTGCTGTAATATTTATCCAACACCCTGTAACGCATATTGCACGCTCTGCCGTAAAGCCGCGGAAAATCACCGTCTGTTTCACGACACACAAAGCGGCAAGTGTCGGGCATTTTATCGGCAAGAGATATAAGCCTATCGTAATCGGGTCTGAAAACCGCTATATCGATATCGTCGTCCCACGGTATCATTCCGCGGTGACGCACAGCGCCGAGCAACGTTCCCTGCGTTAAGCAGAATCTTATGCCGTACTCAGTGCAAAATGCACTGAAATCACGCAGAATTTGCAACGATATTTGCTTTTGTGCTTCTGTGTCTATTGTTTCACAGCTGCATTCGTTATAAAGCTTCATATGCTCAGCCCCACAAAATCGGCTATCCTCTTGCAATTGTTGCCGTCTTTATAAAAGTTTACCTTTTCGTTAACCTCTTTGCGCTGCTCGCTGAAGTTATCGTCGCCGTTGAGGCAATCCTTTAAAAAGCTTAAAAACTCCTGCTCGGTCGTGATCTTCTCACCCGGCATATAATCAAGCGGATTATCGAAAACAAAGCCGCGATGTCCTGAATAAGCGGTTATATCATCAACCGTGAAAGCAATCGGTCTGTCAAGTAAAAGATAGTCGAAAAATACAGATGAATAATCCGTTATAAGTGCGTCGATATCCTTTAAAACCGTATAAAACGGCACATCGGCGGCATCTAACTGAGGGTTGCTTAAAAAGAGTATGTTAGAATGTTCAACATAACTGAAATGCTCGGTATTTTGTGCAGGGTGAAGCTTTATTAAAAGCAGCATGTTCTGCTGTCTCAAAAAGCCGTTTAGTCTTTCAAGTGAATCTACTGTCGGGAAAACAGGTAAGCCGCTCTCGGTTAAAAACTTTTCGTCGGTATCACACCAAACCTCATTGGCAGAAAGGCGGTAGGTGGGAACCCACATCATCACTTTTTTATAGTCTTCTTTTTCAATGCCGAGCATTTTAAGCCCGTTAAGCTCTCCGAAAAGATAGTCGTTCCTAGGGTGTCCGTTGACGATAACCCTTTCAAGCTCACAGCCGAAGCTTTCAGCAAAAATCGGTCGGTACAGCTCCGATGTGGCAGTGATGTAGGTAAAATAATCGTAATTATAATCGGGATCGATTGATTTGTTTATCTTTTTAAACGTGGTTGCGTGCCAAAAATCGACTTCGCACTGACTTTTGGTAGGACGAATTGCCAGCATTTCGTTGTGATAAAAAATGTATTTTGCGCGCAAAATGCTCGGAACAGAAGTATAAACACTGATGAATTTAATGCTTTTTTCCTTCAGCTTTTCATAGTCCTTGGGATTCCTTACAGCGCAAATAATGCGGTATTTATTTTGGTAACCGTTTTCCTTAAAAAAGCGAAAAAGAGCCTCGCTGTTATCGTATAAATTGGTTGTTGAAAAAAACAGTATCAGCTTTTTATTTTTTGGAATAAATTTGTTTATAAACGAAAGAACGGCGCAACAGCCGAAATAAAACTTCCTTTTAGCTTTTCCTTGTATCATTAACCACACATCCGATTGCTTTTAATACATCTTAGTAATACAAATTCGCCCGATTTGAAAATTGTTTTTTACACAGCGTCTATATTAACCGTGTAACTGTGTTTTGGAAAACGCTTGCTGTAAGGCGGCATTGTTTCATAATCTCCGTAAACCGTAGATAAAACTTGCCTATATTTGCAAGGAACAGGCAGTGAATGTTCGCCAAAGTCCATTGCAACAGCGGAGGAAAACCACTCTGCTTTAAAGGTTTCCTTTGAAAAGTCGTAAAGGCTTCCGAAATTTGCAAGACCGTCTGCTACGATATCTCCTTTGCCGTTCATAGCCTTCATCAGTCTCCGCCTTATGGTTTTAAGCGGCAAAAAAAGCGATATCGCTTTAAGTATTTTCCAACGGTAGGTTGAATAATCGTGACTGTATCCGGTCTTAAGCCAAAGCAAGGTTTTATAAAGCTTTGCTCTTTTGAATCTGTTTTTTATGTCAGCCTGATTGCAGAGTGTAACCGGATCAAGCGGAAAAATATCGATTGACGGAGCAGTTGAGAGCGCAATGCCGGCAAGCCTCGGTATAAAGAACCGGCTTTTTTGCTTTGTAATCAGCTTTGCACACGCTGTCCAATGCATTTTGTTTGTCTGAAAACAATCAAGCACACAATTTTGCGGTGCACACGATTTACAAAGCTCAACAAATTTTTCATAGTCCTCGCGTTTCATATAAACGTCAACGTCGTCGTCCCACGGGATAAACCCACCATGGCGTACAACGCCGAGCAGCGTTCCCTCACCGAGGAAATACTGCAAATTGTGTTTTTTGCAAAACTCATCAAAGCTAAGCAATATTTCAAGATTGATTTTTTGCAGCTCGGCAATTTCGTAAACCAGACTGTAATTTTTAAGGAATTT
>USAR01000041.1 GCA_900552605.1 uncultured Oscillospiraceae bacterium
AACATCTCCAGGCGGTCGTTCGACCGCCTGAGTTTTATCTTTTAAATGCGGATGAATCTTATTGGAAATAAAGCTTAGTATTACGTTATTAACTAAAGTCGTAATTACCGTTGCCCCAACGTAGACATAATAATTCTTCCAAATAACAAGCACGATAATATGCAGTATTTGAAGCACCAGATTGGATGAAAGCAATACAAGCTTTTGTATTCGCTGCTCCTGATAAGCCGAAAGCAGTGCAACCTTGTGCGCAACAAAATACGAAGCAACCGTGTTTGTTAGGAAAAGCAGATAATATATTACCAGGTCATTTTGCGGAAGGTCACTCTTTACAATATACCGCAAAAAAGGAATAATCGCAAGTCCCAACGTAAAAATCGCAAAAGCCAGAATTGTGTATATTCTTTTAAAATATCTTAAAAGCGAATTTATAAGCGGTATATTCTCTTCAGCCACAGGTTTATACAGCGAATAGACAACCGCCGTGTCAAGTCCCAATTCGGCAAGAGAAAGAACTGTTAAAATATTCGAATACAGTCCGTTGATTCCAAGATAATCAACCGAAAGAAAATTTAAGAAGATTCTTCTTCCGATAAACGAAAGAACAAGTATTCCAACCTGTGCCAAATAACCGAAAGCAATATTCAAAACCGCATTTTTACTTCTTGAATTGCTCATAAAAATCGACCTCCGATTACCTGTCTATACAGATTGTACCTGAGCCGCCCGATATGTAAAAGGTATCTCCGACAACTAAATCTCCCATACTGCTTACCATAAACAGTGAGAGATTTGCAACCTCGTCGGCAGTAGCCATTCTTCCGGTTGGGTTTCCAATCCATGACAAATTATCACCATCCGCTCTTCCTAGCATTTCTGTTGCAACAGGACCGGGAGCAATGCTGTTAACAATGATACCGTGTTTTACAAGCTTATCTGCAAGTCCCAACGTTAATGACTTGACGCCAGCTTTGGATATTTCATAAGGTGTCCAACCCGGTTTTGCTGAAGAAGCTGAGCTAACATTTAATATATGGCCCTTTATTTTATTTTTTATCATATAATTGGCAACCGCCTGTGACATAAAATAAGTACCACGCAAATTTATATTGAGAATATTATCCCATTCCTCTAAAGTAATATCTCCAAACTTACCACTACCGTGAATTCCGGCACTGTTAACAAGAATGTCGATCTTTCCTAGCCGCTTTATCACTTCCTCGACCTTTTGATCGTAGTTATTTTCGGTGGAAAGATCCAGCAATAAGTAGCTGCAATTATCACCAAGCTTTTTGCATAGATCGATAAGCTTTTGCTCGTTTGTTCCGGTTATGACTACATTACAACCGTTTGAAACAAATCTCTTGGCAATGGCAAATCCGATTCCGCCACTTCCACCCACAATTAATGATGTTTTTTTTGAAAGCAGATTGCCTTCAAATACCGGTATATTTATTGGTTTTACCTTTTCCACAACAAAATATTTGTGAATAAATCTCATGATTTTACCTAACAAAAACAGCACTCCTAATTCACTTTATTTTACCTAATATCTTTTTTGCCATATCAAGTTGCTTTTGAGGAACGGCGGATTTTATTGCATTTTTTAGCTTACTTCCCGCATCTTCTCTTTTATTCTCTTTATAGTATTGCCTTGTAAGATCAGCATCATGTTCCATTTTAGTGAACACTTCCAAAAACATAGGACACTCTGATGGTTGTCCGAATTTTTCAATCACACTGTTGAAGTCTTCTGCATTGTCAACGGAGTAATAATCATATCCCAATGATCTGATCCAACCTTCGGCCTTTTTATTATGTTCTGCACATATATAATCGTCCAAAGTCGGTATATTGTCTCTTCCGATAAAGAAATGAAATTCTGAACCGCCGCCGTTATTCAACAGTATAATCCTAACATTTTTACCGATACTTCTAAGACCTGCAGCATTCATATCATAGAAAAAGCTCAAATCCCCTATAAGCAAATACGCAAGCTCCTGCGTTGATGCCGCTGCTCCGGCAAATGTCGAAAGACAGCCGTCAATTCCCAACGTTCCTACATTGCTGTATGATTTAACGCCTTTCGCCAAATCAAAAAACTGCATCACTCTTGTGCTGTTCAAAATAGCAGTATGCAAAATTGAGTTTTGAGGTATAACCTTTGAAAGCCTTTCAGCAACATAAAAGTTCGAAAATTCATAGTTCCTTTTTTCGATGTTATTTATCTCTTTTTGCCAAGCATTATAGTATTCAAAATCAGAAGATAATTCTTCATTGAGTCCATCGGCGATATTCTTTAAGAAATAGGACACCGAACACTCAAATACTTCTGTAAGGCATTTGTATGTATCCCTAATTTCGCCGCTTTCGGAAACCAACCAATTTTCAATAGTCTTATAATTCTCCCTGAACACCGGCTTCATATTATACGCCGATAGATTGTTGCCGATTGATATAACAATCTGCGGCAATAAATGCTTAACGGCTGAAATTCCAACCATCTCAGTAACCGGGTAAGTATTAACGGTTCCGTTACATTCAAGATTTGAAAGATGTTCAACGGCATAAACACAATTTATTTTATCAAAAATACTATTCAAATTTTTAATATCAGTTTCAGTAAACACAACATTTTGACCAACAACAAAAAGAACGCGCTTTGCATCTTTAAGACGCGATATCAATTTGCTCCAAACATCACAATCGCAATTAAAAGTATTGACATTGATTTTTCTTTCCCTTGGCAAATTTTCACAACTATAATTATTATAGCTTCCGACAACAGGAACATTTATGTGTACCGGGCCATTACCATGATGAGTAAGAGAGAGCAATGCTTCGTTTACTAAACGATTACACAGCCATTCATCTTGAGATTGATTGACAATAGGTAAGTTAACAGACTTCTTCACAACACCGTCAAAAATTCTGGATTGTTCTATTTTCTGGGTCTCTAATTGACCTTGGTAATAAGGATTTTTATCTGCAGTAATAGCAACAACAGGCACGCTTTGATAGAAAGCTTCTGTAATTCCCGGTAGATAATTGCAAACAGCCGAGCCGGAAGTACAAATACACGCAACAGCTCTTTTTTTAGTTTGGGAAACACCCATCGCGAAATATGCCGCACTGCGTTCATCAACAACTGAATAACATGTAAAAAAGTTGTCAGTTTCAATTGAATGAATCAAAGGAATATCACTTCCGCCCGGAGAAAGAACAATATCACTTATGTCGTATTGCTTTAATAAATCAATTAATATTTGAACGCTGCGATAGTTTGTATACAAAGTTAATCAATCCTTTCAAAAATATCGGGCAGTTTATCGTAATACTCAGTTTCAAAATACGGTAAAAGCTTATTGTCAAGCGGCTTTGCAAGAATTTCCTTTGCTATATCATAAGCCTGCTGCAAAGACTCGGCAAGGTAAACATAATCGTCGTAAACGCCTCTAAACCACTCAGCACCCGTTGTTACCTTGTGATCGGTTGTCTTTATAATTATTACAGGCGTACCTGCCACAAGAGACAGTATTGTGCCGTGGTATCTGTCTGTTATAATAAGCTTATAATGAGCGTAAGTGTCAATTTCTTTTTCAATATACTGCTTTGCGTTTTTAACAATTTCAGAAGTTTTGCCCTGTTTTGTGGTGTCGGTTAAATCTGTCTTGCAAAGCTTTGAGCACTTATCATAAAGATTTTTTATTTCATCTTCGCTGTAATACTTTTCGCCGTCATCGCGGCAGCAAAACATTATTCCATCACGGTTATAATCAAAAGAACGACTGCCGATAAGTGTGGTTACAATGTCGGGATATTGCAAAATCGGAATATTTTTAAACATCTCCTTTGCCATATCGTAAGACACTCTGTCGCGTGCTAAAAACAGCATATGCTCGGCACGGCTGTACACTTCAGCAGTTCTTTTCTTGTTTTTTTCTTCTTTAAAAAATACAGTCTGCGGAAGCATAAGCATTTTAGCTTCCGGCAATGCGTTTATCACCGCGCGATGCATTTCATCTGCAAAACCACCGAGATCTGTTGTTGTGTATCCGCTTTGAAAAACAATAATGTCGCCCTTTTTATACGCAGCCTTAAACTGCTTTAAAACCGAGAATCTTGTATTGACCAAAGCATTTGTTTCAATCTCAACAACACGTCTGTCAGGGTAATGCTTCTTAAGCCAACGCCTTATACAAACCCCCTGTGCAAGGTCGCCGAGGTTTGCGTGCGCCGGTATTCCAAGGTAAAATACTCTGTTATTCTCATTTTCAATGCTTTTTAAAGCCGCCAAAGTTGATTTTTGCAAATGCTTACTGCGCACCAATGTAACGGCAAACAAAGCCGCTTTTTTTGTAAGCTTATTTGAAAGTATAAGCTGTTTTACTTTGTTCATTCTTTTTCTCCGAATAGTTTGATATATTCCTTAAAACGCTCTGCCTTACAAAACGATTCAGCGTGTTCTAAACAATCCGCAGCACTGAAAGATTTTTCTTTTTCAATGCGCAAGACCTCGTCAATCATTGCTTTTGTATCGCCGTAAGGCACAACTCGACCTGTCTTTGTGTTTAACATCTCGCCGCTGCCGCCTGTGTTAAAGGTAAGCACAGGTGTGCCGCAAGCGATTGATTCCATATTAACGGTTGGGTAGTTTTCTTCGAGAGTGGGATTCACAAACAGATCTGCTGCTGTGTATATTTTTGCAAGCTCTGTTTGGTTTTGTGTGCGGTGGATCGACACAATGCCGTTCGGCAATTTCTTATCAACTTCTTCATCTGTTCCCACGAGAACGATTTTGAATTTATCCTCAGGCAGCTTTTCATAAAGCTCTAAAAACGCGTCAAGTCCCTTGCGCTTTTCCCAACCGAAAGCAACTCCGAGCAGCAAAAAAACATCGTTAGCAATGCCGTGCTGCTTTCTGAAATCACTGTCGGTAGGTTTAAAAATCTCAAGATCAATGCCGTTATTTATAACCTTAATCGGATAATCTTTTAAAAATGACTGCTTTGCAAGATCTGCAAGCCACTCTGAAGGGGTTACAATTGTCATATCCTTAACGCCGCAAAACCACTGCTTTTTAAGCTTAAACATCTTTGCCGTTTTATCAACTCGCGCCGCAGGATATCTTCCGAATTGTGTGCATTCGCCGCAGCCCGTTTTCCACTTATTGCAGCCATTAAGCGTAAAATAAGCGCATTGCCCTGTGAAAGACCAACAGTCGTGCAGCGTCCAAACGGCTTTTATATCATTTTCCTTTATAAATCTAAAAAGTAAATCAAGATTTATGTAGCAGTTGTGCAGGTTGTGCATATGAATAACATCAGGATTATATGCTTTAAGCTGCCGCAAGAAACTCCTTGTTGCAGCTTTTTGAAAGCAGCCGTTAAGTCCCGTTAATTCCGCCATTTTCAGGTGAATGTTACGAGAAAGCCTTGACCCGATTAAAATTTGCTCTTTTACTGTCTTTTTTAAATTATCGCGACTTTCCGGCACGCAGCACACAGCTTGCATACCGCTTTCGCGCGCTGTTTCTGCAATACCGAGCATTATGTTGCCGGTACTGCCAAAGTTGCAGGAATTTATCTCAGCAATTCTCATTTGTCACCCTCCACTATTCTTTTAGAAACATACTCCGGAGAAAGAATATCTATAATGTTTTCAGGACAGCAAAATTTCTCAATTTCTGCTATTTTTTCAACACTTCTCTTTATGTCCTCCTTATTATTGTCGCAAATGCAAAATCTATTGTATTTAGCTAAGTATTTTGTAAGCTCAGCCTTGTGAATACCATCTGCAATTACTAGTATAACTTGATCAGTATTTGTCCTATAAAAGGTCTTACCTGGTATTTGTAAACAGCTATGATTAAGCAATGAAATAGTGTTTCGATAACCATTCTCAATACATACAAGTTCTTCCGGAGAAACTCTGTTGTGAAATTTCACATTTTCAGTTTGCGGAAGGTTAACATCTCCGCTTCCGTAAATATCTACTGAGTATTTGTTATTAAGTTCTGAAAAAGCATCATATAGAGGTTTAATGTTTCGTATGCTTGAATAATAGTTTCCGGCATAAATAAATTTATATCTGTCTTTATACATAGAAGGAGAACTGCTAGTATGCAAATAAGCAATGTCAACATAACGCATATTATCTTTGTATTTCGGATAAAGCTCAGCACTCATATTTAACAATGTTTCAGTGCCAAAAACAATTTCATCCGCAAACTTATATGCATACTTTTCCAGCAAATAAAATGGAAATCTTTTATAATTAAAACCTTCCGGCATAATTCCCGAGAGTGCTATCGGATCGCTCCAATATTGAATATACCGCATATTGGGATAGTGAGTTAAAACCTCTCTGCAAACAAACAAAGCCTCATAAGACGGCATATGTGATAACAGTATCGTTTCCTTTTCAGAATTGAGTTTGTTTATAAATGGGAATTTATACCCATTTCTTAAAACCACACCCTTCAACATTGAAAACAATTTGCTGAACTTGCTGTTATTTAAACTAAATCTACTTTTAAATATATAAAGCTCATCAACTATGTCCGTGTAATATTTTTTAACATTGTCACAAGACTCCGGAGTCTCGCATATAGCAATAAAGATTACTTCATACCCCGTTTGTTTTAATCCATATATTATATTCTCTGTTAAAATATGCGTTGAGGTAGTTTTATTCGATAATGCTTCAATTTCAGAAACGAATATTACCATTTACATTGGCCTTTCTTTTTATATTTTTTAAATCAGTTTTTCTTTCTCTTAAGGCATAATGAACAATAATATAACCCACTATTATGTAAGACATAATAAAAGATGTTGTGCTCATTAAATCACCACGCATCATAAAGAATATTATCGTCGGTATAAAAGTATAAACAACTTTTTTTGCCTCATTGTTTATGCTACCCTTTGAATAATAAAACCAATTATCGAATTTCTTAATCAACCAACCAAATACAACTGCAAATAAAGCAATGCCAATTATTCCGAAGTTAATATAGCCCTCAGCAATTAATGGGCAAGATACATTTGCTTCCGCACCATAAGAGCCTTCGGCTACTTGTATCGTGTATCCGGAACCATATGCTTTATTTGGCCAAATACTTCTCGGAACAAAAAACAGAATAGCACCTAAAAGTTGATTCCCCAAAGATATTCCGTTAGCTTCAACGTATTTCTGTGTTTTCATTAACATAACATATGCATCAAAATTAGCGTCAGTAAGATTTGAGATAATATTATTACTACTATCTTTAAAAATTTGTGTTACATTGCTATCAAGAGCGCTATCATATCTAAACGCATTGATAAACGGAAATAAAAAAACAAAGGCTAATACAAAGAAAATGATAAAATACCTCTTTTTGGTAAGCTTTGGAAATAATAGTATTAAAATTCCAATATATACAGTGGCAGCCTGAAAACGCGGCATTCCAATTGGAGAACACGTTATCAATAAGGCTATAAGTTGTAAACAAAGAAGAATAACATTTTTTCTTTTTTTATAATATATTACTGACAATACAAAAGAAAATGTAACTGTATTTCTAGAAATATATGTCAATAATGAGGATTGTGCTGAATTATAATTATCCTTATTTACAAATGAACCTTCACCAACATCCCTAGAAAACATAATATTAATACCATTTTTTGCCAGCATATATGCGGAAATGATAAAGCTAATAACAAGAAGTAATTTCAACATTGAATTCAACACCATATAATCAATGTTTTCAAAGTTATATAATGCAACATCATGTTTATCTGTATTGGATTTCAACCTTGCCTTTTTAAAATAAAAACCAAAACAGTATGTAATTTCCCATAAAATTATCAGTTCATTGTTCCTTATAATTTGGAACTCTGTGGGTTTATAATTTAAAGCAAACGAACCAGTGATATACTGTAAATATGGAGAAAAAAACATAAAAAATAATATAAAAATCCAATGCATTATATTTCCTGAAAAAGAGCAATCTCTACTCTCAATAATTATTTGCAAAAGAGCAAAGATGCCAATAAATAAAAATGACAAATGAACGCTAACGTTATTTCTATCATCTATGCCGGCATTTTGAAAAATACTTACAAACAAAAATATAAAAAATATTGCAAGTAATATTGATTTCACTATATTATTAGTTGATTTTGTGCGTTTTGTTACCATTAATATTCACCATTTATTAGATTTTTTCTGAAATTTCAAAATGGTATTTTGCCATTTCTTCTATTGTATATTCTTTTATAACATCAAGACTTACTTTACTCATTTGAGTAATCATGATCTCATCACATATTATTTTGTTTATGCTGTCAGCAAGCTCATATGAATTTTCACTTTCAACTATGTATCCGTTTGCGCCATTTTTTACAAGTTCAAGACCCGCTATACATTTATTTGTCGTAATTATCGGCAATCCATAAGCCATAGCTTCATTTATCACAAGTCCCCAAATATCTTCTCTTGTAGGCAAAACAAATAAATCCGCTGCCTTATAATAATCAGCTAACTCTTCCTTTGTTTTAAATCCGACAAAATGAATATTATTTAAACAATATTCATTTTTTAATGCAATGTATTCCTCTGTAGGGGTACCTCCTACAAAATAAATCCCCACATTTTTGGGTATTCGGCTTGCAGCACTTATAAGTATATCAAATCCCTTTCTTTTAATAAATTGACCTACTGTCAAAATAATTCTTTCTTCCGGTATAGATAAATTTTTTCTAATTACTTTCTTTTGCTGAAAAGTTAATGGTTTTTCTATAATATCTCCGGATTTTACTGATGTAAACGGATATTTATATATACATTTCTCTTTAATTCCTATTTTTGTGAGATACTTTTTATATTCATCACAAGTTGTAAAGTGCCCCTTTGCCTTTTTAAGGAGGAATTTTTTAAAAAATCTTTTTAGTTTATTCTCGTTTTTACAAAACCCACCGTCGCTTTCAATGTAATACGGAATATGTTTTATTTTGCAGTACAGTATTGCAATCATTACCGAGGGTGAAGCATATCCGGAAATAATAAGATTATCAAAATCTCCGCTCTTAATTATTCTTACAATATCAATTCCTATGCTCATATCTGTGCCTATTGGTTTTAATTTTGCAAAAATCTCATTGTATGTTTGTGCAGATTCTCCAACCCATCTTGAATTTCTGTCAGAGGCAGAAGCTCTCTCATATACAACCGTAAGTTCCATTAACTTGCCAAGTTCATTAAAAAAATCAACTCTATAAGGAGATGGTAGATTTGTTATAAAATAAGTTTTCATAAATTCAATATATCCTTATATAAATTTATATATTTTTCGTATTGTGTATTCTTCTCCGGTACCGCTAAGACATCGAGTAAATTTGATTTTTCGATAAGCTTTACAGCATCTGTAAGGTTACCTTTTTCAACAATAGCGTTTTTTATAACACTTTCCGGGCTCCCTCCCGTA
>USAR01000042.1 GCA_900552605.1 uncultured Oscillospiraceae bacterium
AAGCTAAAAAATACCGCAACTTTTTTAAAAAAGACCTTTTAGTTTTCGCGGCGATATGGTATACTTATATATAATTACGGTGTAAATTGCCCGTAGTGCACATTTATGCAGCTTTACGGCTGCAAATACAAGCCAAAAGGAAGTGTTTAAAAGTGGCGGCAAAAAGAATCACCTCAGCACTTGTTTGCGCTTTGCTGCTGCTTTTTTGCTTCAGCGGCTGCAGCGGCGGACTGGCTTCCGATAACAATATTCTGCAAGCGCCGCGCCCCGACGGCGAGGTCTCAAAAATCCAGGCAGCTCTTAAAAGGGCGTCTGTTACAAACTACACTCTTAAAACGCCGAAGTACGGCGAGTTTCGTTCCGCGTTTGTGCTTCGTGACCTCAACGGCGACGGAAAAGATGAGGCGGTAGCTTTTTATTCAACAAAATCGGGCAAAACAGAAACACTGCATTTTTCCGTAATTCTTAAAAAGGGAAGACGTTGGGAGGTTGCAAGCGATACCGCGCTTGCAGGCTCTGATATAGAAAAGGTCGACTTCGGCGATATGAACGGCGACGGCACACTTGAAGTGTGCATTGCGGTAAGCATATACGGCTCTCCGGAAAAGCGGCTTTCGGTTTACAAAATATCGGGTGATATCCCTGTTAAATGGTACGAGGGCAGCTATTCCGACTATCTGATTTGCGATATGAACGGCGACAGCTGCGATGACCTGGTGGTCTTCACGCTCGACACTATTGAAAAAATCGCCTCGTGCACGCTTCTGGTTTCGAACGGCAGTGCGCTCAATCGTATTTCGTCGGTAAGGCTCGACAGCGGAATAACATCGATAAAGGAGATCACTAACACCAAAGTTGACGGTGCGCCTGCACTTTTTGTAGACGCGCAAAACGGGCAGTCTTCGTATTTTACCGAGATCGTAAGCTTTAAAAACGGCGCCCTTTGCGTTCCTCTTTACGAGCAGTCGCGCCAAAGCAGCCTGCTTACTTCAAGATATCAAAACTTAAGCTGTCGCGATATCGATTACGACGGCGAGCTTGAAATACCGTGTATGACAGCGCTGCCCACCGACGGTAACGAGCAAAACGTTTTGTATTTAACGGATTGGAAAGCATATTCCGGCGGTCAGCTTCGAAGCAAGGAGCTTTCGGTAATTTCAAAAGAGCAGCAGTATAAAATTGTTATAAAGGATATGTGGATAGGCAATTTCAGCTGCTTAAGCGCTAATAACGACGGAATGGATTTTTACGATTACAGCGCGAAGGACGGTCTGAAAAGCTGCCTGTTTCAACTCTGTGCGGTAAGCTCCGGCGGATATCGTGCCGACGAGTTTCGCGGGTGGTTCACCGTGCAGCAAAATTACAAGACCGTGTATTTGGCAAAAATCACTGCCGAGGGAACGGCAGAGGGAATTACGGAAAAAACTGTAAGCGAATGTTTCAGGGATAATATTTCGGAGGATTGAACAATATGAAACGTGTATTGGTTGTTGAAGACGAAACGGCGATTCGCGAATTTGAGGTTATAAACCTTAAACGCGGCGGCTATGAAACCGTTGAGGCGGAATCGGGCGAGGACGCTCTGCGACTTTTTGATGAAAGCAGAGGCAATTTCGACATTGTACTGCTCGATATTTCAATGCCCGGTATGGACGGCTTTGCCGTCTGCAAAGAGCTGCGTAGCCGCACACAAACGCTCGGCATAATAATGCTCACGGCACGCGCTCAGGAAATGGACAAAATAAGCGGACTTATGATGGGCGCCGACGATTACATAACAAAGCCGTTCAGCCCCACAGAGCTTATGGCAAGAGTCGACAGTCTTTATCGCCGCGTGGAAATGCTCGGAGGAAAAGCCAATAATTCCGATGAGATCACTCTCGGAGAGTTTACGCTCAATCTGCGCCGCCGTTCGCTTACAAAAGCGGGCAAGAGCATTGAGCTTACACAGGTGGAATTTCAAATTATTGAATATTTCTTCACACAACCCGATACCGCTCTCGACAGAACGGATATCTTAAACCACGTATGGGGAGAAAACTATTTCGGCGAGGAAAAAATTGTTGATGTTAATGTGCGCCGCTTAAGAATGAAGATAGAGGATAACCCCTCGCAGCCGAAGCATCTTATAACCGTTTGGGGTATGGGCTACAAATGGAAAACGGGGAAATAAAGAATGGCAGCTGAAATTAAGGTTAAGGGAATAACAAGGCGTTGGATGGTCAACATCCTCTCAACCATAGTTATCGGCGTTGTTGTGGTTGAGGTTGCGTTCGGACTGTTTATATACTCTTATTTTTGCAGCATTGCACGCTCTAACGCCGACAGTTACGCAAGGTTTTTCACAGGGCTCAGTTACAGCACTGCCGATAAATTCAGCGAATCGGCAAGGCAGTATGTCGGAAAGTTTCAGCACAGCGACAGTATGCAGGTGCAGATTTTCGATTCTCACGGCAATATCGTGGCCGATACATCGGGACTGATGTCGCAAAATGTCGCACCAGATTATGAAGAGGCTGTTGAATCGCCGAGCGGCACAGGCAGCTTTGTGGGGAAAGGGCCTTCGGGCGAGCACATTATGGCGGAGACTTTTTTGCTGACAGACACCGGCAACGGCGTTAACGGCGCTGTAAGATGGGTTATTTCGATGACGCCGCTCTACCGCAGATTTTTTATTTCAATGGCGGCGGCAATCGCTTTCGGAGCAGTGCTTGTTGTGTTTGTTGCTTTTTCCGGAAGGTATTTCAACCGCTCTATAGTGGTGCCTGTAAGAGAAGTTAGCCGCACCGCGCGCAAAATTGCGATGGGCGATTTTCACGCAAGGCTTGAGGTTAAGGAAAGCGACGAAATCGGTGAGCTTTGCGACACCATAAACTATATGGCAAACGAGCTCAGCACCGCGGAGGAAATGAAGAACGATTTTATCTCCTCTGTTTCGCACGAGCTGCGCACACCGCTTACCGCTATTAAGGGCTGGGGCGAAACCGCAAAAATGGCGGTAAACAACCACGATGCGGAGCTTACGGAAAAGGGAATCAACGTTATATTAAGTGAGACCGACCGTTTGCAGGGGCTTGTTGAAGAGCTGCTTGATTTTTCAAGAATACAGTCGGGCAGGCTTTCGGTTAATATGTCGCTTATCAATGTTGCCGGAATTATCGACGACGCCGCAGGAATGTACGATGAAATTGCAAGACGTCACGGCATTGTTGTGCGTGTTGTAAGACCTAAGACCCTGCCGCAGGTTACGGGAGACCTCAACAGATTGAAGCAGGTGTTTATAAACATTATAGACAATGCGGTTAAATACACTCAAAGCGATGGTTTTGTGGACGTTAAGGTGTGCGTGGAGGATGGCTTTATCCGTGTTATTATAAGCGACACGGGCGTTGGTATTCCGGAAAAGGATATCGACCGTGTTAAAGAGAAATTTTACAAAGCAAACAAAACCGTGCGCGGCAGCGGAATCGGGCTTGCCGTTGCAGATGAAATTTTGAAGCAGCACGACGGACTTTTGTTTATTGAAAGCAAAGAAAACGAGGGCACAACCGTAACGGTGGTGCTGCCCGTTGCAAAGCCGAAAGAGGACGAAACGGAAACGCCGCAGCTTGAAATTAAACCTACCGAGCTTAACGTTTCGGTTGAGTCGGGCGCAGAGGGCAACGAAAAGACAGACGGAAAGGATGAGGCTTAATGCCGAAAAAGACGAGCATCGGCGGTCAGGCGGTCATTGAGGGCATTATGATGAAGGGTCCGAAAAAAACCGCGCTTGCCGTGCGTGTGCCGAGCGGAGAAATTGACATTGAATACTTGCAGGAAAAGCACTTAAAAGATAAATGCAGCTTTTGGGGATTGCCTGTTATCCGCGGCGTTGTGGGGTTTATTGAAAGCATGATAATCGGCTATAAGGCGATGATGATGTCAGCCGAAAAATCGGGTCTTGCAGACGAAGAAGAGGAAAAAAACGAAAAGAATACCGATGAAAAGGAAAAAAACTCTTCAAAGCTTATGAACGTGCTTATGGTTATTGCGTCGGTGCTTGGCATCGGGCTCGGCGTGGTGCTGTTTATGTATCTTCCCGCCCTGCTTTTCGACCTTTCAAATCGTGCTCTTTCGGGCAGCATATCAGGGCTTAAGGCGGTGTTTGAGGGAATAATCAAAATATTTATATTCTTGGTTTATATGCTGTTGGTTTCTAAAATGAAAGAGATAAAGCGGGTCTTCAGCTATCATGGAGCAGAGCACAAAACCATTTTCTGCTATGAGGCAGGCGAGGAGCTGACCGTTGAGAATGTTAGAAAGCAAAAGCGCTTTCACCCGCGGTGCGGCACATCGTTTATGATACTTATGCTTGTGGTGGGAATATTGCTCGGCATTATTTTAACGTGGTGCTTCCCTTCACTTCAGCAGTCGAGCTTTCGCCCCGTTTGGGTGCTTATTAAAATACTTATTTTGCCGATTATTTGCGGCTTCGGATATGAGCTGCTAAAGCTTTGCGGCAGGCACGATAACCTGCTTACAAGAATCATTGCGGCTCCCGGAATGTGGATGCAGCACATAACAACAAACGAGCCCGACGACTCAATGATAGAGGTTGCAATTGAATCGCTTAAAGCCGTGCTGCCGGATAATCCCGACGAGGATAATTGGTGATGACGGCGGCAAGCGCTTTAAAAAGAGTGCGCAAAACGCTTTTAAACGCAGGAATTGAGGACGCACAGCTTGAGGCGAGAGCACTGACTCAGGCGGTATTAAAAATCGGGAGCACAGCGTTTTTAACAGACGACAGCGATATCGACGAGCGGCTGCTGTCGGAGCTTTTTAAAAAAGCGGAAAAGCGAGCGGACGGATATCCGCTGCAATACATAATCGGCGAGTGGGAGTTCTTTTCATTGCCGTTTGCAGTGGGCGAGGGTGTGCTTGTGCCAAGGCAGGATACAGAGCAGCTTGTGCTGTTTGCAATCGAATTTTTAAAAGAAAAACCAAATGCCGAGGTAATTGACCTTTGCTCGGGCAGCGGCTGTATTGCGATAAGCATTGCAAAGCATTTTCCAAAAGCCAAAGTTACGGCTGTTGAAAAAAGCGACAGAGCATTTTCATACCTTTTGAAAAACATTGAGAAAAACAATGTTAAGGTTAACGCGGTGCTCGGCGATATTGCAGAGCTTGAAACGAAAAAGCATTACGACCTTGTTGTTTCAAATCCGCCGTATATTGAAAGCGACGTTTTGCCGACACTTCAAAAAGAGGTTAAGCACGAGCCTGCAATGGCTCTTGACGGCGGCAACGACGGCTTGAGCTTCTACCGATTGATTGCAATGCGGTGGCTGCCGAAAATCAAACACGGCGGTGCGCTTGCCGTTGAGATAGGGTATAATCAAAAGGCTGCGGTTACGGAAATATTCCAAAAAGCCGGGATTGAGAACGTTAGATGCATTAAAGACTACGGCGGAAACAACAGGACGATTGTTGGGACAGTGAATAGTGACTGCGTTGAATAAGATTGGCTGCTAATTTATAATTTAAAAGCACACAAAGAACACTTGTTCTTGTGCATTTAATGGCTTTTCGCAGCGTCGTGCGGCAGTGTTAAGCACGACGGGTTTAACAAGACGCGCAAAGCAAAAGGCAAAATACTAAAAACAGCGGTCAGGGAGCGGCGGTAATAACCCGTCGGCTTTACATTATATATAAATGTATTAAAATAAAACCCCGAAAGGAAACGGTGAAGAAAATGGCAGACGATAAAGGAAAGGCACTTGCCACTGCTCTTGCTCAGATTGAAAAGCAGTTCGGCAAGGGTGCGGTTATGAAACTCGGTGAAAATGCGGGAATGAATGTTGAGCATATATCAACAGGCTCGCTCTCTCTTGATATGGCGCTCGGTATCGGCGGTCTTCCGCGCGGAAGAATCGTTGAGATGTACGGCCCGGAGTCTTCGGGTAAAACAACGGTTGCGCTCCACTGCGTTGCAGAGGCGCAAAAGCAGGGCGGCACGGCAGCGTTTATCGATGTTGAGCACGCTCTTGACCCGATCTATGCCGCAAAGCTCGGCGTTGATATTGATTCGTTGCTTGTCTCTCAGCCTGATACAGGCGAGCAGGCTTTGGAAATTGCGGAGGCGCTGATTCGCTCGGGCGCAATCGATATTGTGGTTATAGACTCTGTTGCGGCTCTTGTTCCGCGTGCTGAAATCGAGGGTGAAATGGGCGACAGCCACGTCGGTCTTCATGCAAGACTTATGTCGCAGGCTTTAAGAAAGCTTGCAGGTGCGCTCTCAAAGGCAAACTGCGTTGCAATATTCATTAACCAGCTGCGCGAAAAGGTTGGTGTTGTTTACGGCAATCCGGAAGTTACCACGGGCGGTCGTGCGCTTAAATTTTATGCCAGCGTGCGCATTGAGATTCGCCGTGCCGAGCTTATTAAAAACGGCACGCAGCCGATAGGCTCAAGAACGCGCTGCAAGATCGTTAAAAATAAGGTATCACCGCCGTTTAAAGAGGCTGAGTTTGATATTATGTACGGCGAAGGCATTTCGCACACAGGCGAAATTGTCGATCTCGGTGTTAAAACAGGCGTGCTTAAACGCTCGGGCGCATGGTTCTATTACGGCGAGCAGCGCTTGGGTCAGGGCAGGGATAACGCAAAGGAAACACTTGCCGAAAATCCCGACCTTGCAAAGGAGATAAGCGACAAGGTTATGGCAAAGCTTCAGGAAACCACGCTCTCCGATGAAGCAAAGCAAAAGATCAAAGAGGAAAAGGCAAAAACTGCCGACGAGCAGACAGCAGCCGCAACAGGCGGCGCAGGTCTTTCAAAGATCAGCATAGATGTTGCTGTTGATGACGAATAATGCTGCTGCTTGAGATAAAACCCCGACGCAAGCACCTTACTGCGCTGCTTTTCAGCGAGGATATATCGGAGGATTTGGACTGCCGCCGCGACAGCACGGGGCTTCCCGTAATCGACAGCGACCTTTGCGATGAGCTGAAGCTTAAAAGCAATATCGAAATTTCCGAGGACGAGTTTTTAAATATTGCCGAGGAAAGCGAGCGCCGCCGCGCAAAGTCAAAGGCGATGTGGCTGCTTGCAAGGCAGGATATGTGCTCGGGGCAGCTTTATAAAAAGCTTAAAAAGGATTTTCCCGAGCCTGCCGCCGCATTTGCCGTGGCAAGGGTGCTTGAGCTTGGACTTATTAACGACGAGGAATATGCCGGAAGGCTTGCCGAATCGCTTATAAACGAAAAGGGAACAGCGCCGAGGCAGGCAGCATATTTAATGGTGCAAAAGGGTGTTGACCGCGAGCTGGCAAAAATGATTATTGCCGAAAGGGAAGACGACCCGAGGGTGCCGCTTAAAAATCTTGTGCAAAAGAAGTATATAAGAAAACTGTCCAATGAAACGGACATTAAACGAACCGTTGCCGCACTTCAAAGGAAAGGCTTTTCGTACAGCGATATACGCGCGGTGCTTGACGAGCTTACAAATAATTATCTCGGCGACAGCGAGTTCGGAGATTTTTGATTTTTTACAATAAACATAAATCAAATATTAAAGTGCAGTATTTTAAAGGAGCAATCGCAACACTATGGAAATAAAGGTCGGAATGGTATCGCTCGGCTGTCCGAAAAACCAAGTTGACGCCGAGGTTATGCTTAACGATTTGAAAAAGGCGGGGTTCACAATAACGCCCGATGAATCGCAGGCAGACGTAATCATCGTTAACACCTGCGGCTTTATTGAGGACGCTAAGACCGAGGCTATTGAAAATATACTTGAGGCGGCACGCTTTAAAAAAGAGGGCGAGCTTAAAGCGCTTATCGTTACCGGCTGCCTTGCAGAACGTTACCGCGACGAGATTACGGCGGACATTCCCGAGGTTGACGCGGTGGTGGGAATCGGTAAAAACCGCGACATTGTGTCGGTTGTTAAAAATGCGGTTAAGGGTGAATTTCACAATTGCTACGGCGCAAAGGACGAGCTGCTGCTCGGCGGCGACCGACTGCTTACAACACCGCCTTACACGGCATATCTAAAGGTTGCCGAGGGGTGCGACAACTGCTGCACCTACTGCGCAATTCCGCTTATTCGCGGTCGTTTTCGTTCGCGCACGATTGAGGACTGCGTGAAGGAAGCCGAAAATTTAGCCGAAAAAGGCGTTACAGAGCTTATTGTGGTTGCGCAGGATACAACGCGCTACGGCGAGGATCTATACGGAAAACCCATGCTTTGCGAGCTGCTTAAAAAGCTTTGCAAAATTGAGGGACTTCATTGGATACGCACGCTTTACACCTATCCCGAAAGGATCACCGATGAGCTGCTTGAGCTTATAAACCAAGAAAAAAAGCTTGTTAAATATCTCGATATTCCCATTCAGCACTGCAACGGCGAAATTCTGCGCCGAATGAACCGCAAAGGAAACCGAGAAAGCCTGTTGGCGCTGACAAAAAAGATTCGCGCGGCAGTGCCGGACATCACTTTAAGAACAACGCTGCTTGTCGGTTTCCCCGGTGAGACCGACGAGCAATATAACGAGCTTTGCGAATTTGTGAAACAGGCGCGTTTTGAAAGACTCGGCTGCTTTGCGTATTCAGAGGAAGAGGATACCCCTGCGGCATCATTCCCCGATCAGGTGGATAAACAGGTGCGCCGTGACCGCTGCGAGCACATTTCCGACGAACAGCTGCCCATTGTTACCGAGAATGCCGAAAAGCAGCTCGGCACTGTTAAAGAGGTGCTGGTTGAGGGTTATGATAACGACATTAAGTGCTACTTCGGCAGGTCGCAAAGCGACGCTCCCGACATTGACGGCAAGGTTTTCTTTTTATCGGATAAAAAGCTTAAAGAGGGCGAGTATCACAACGTGCTTATAACCGACACTCTCGACTACGACCTGCTCGGCGAATTGGAGGGAATGGAATAACATGAACACACCGAATAAGCTTACCGTGGCAAGAATGATTGCCGTGCCTTTTTTTCTCGCAGCATTTTGTCTGCCGTTTAAGCACAGCTATCTTGCGGCTTTGATCATTTTTTGCTTGGCTTCGCTTACAGATTATTTTGACGGCAAGCTTGCAAGAAAACACGGTCTTATTACCAATTTCGGAAAGTTTTTGGATCCGCTTGCCGATAAAATGTTAACAACTTCAGCGTTGCTCGGCTTTATTGCGCTCGGCAACGAGCACGTATACGGTGCACTGTGGGTTGCGTTTATAACGCTGCTGCGTGAGTTTTTGGTTGCAGGTATCCGTCTTTCTGCGGTTGCCGACGTCGGCAAGGTGGTTGCCGCAAATATGTGGGGCAAGTGCAAAACC
>USAR01000043.1 GCA_900552605.1 uncultured Oscillospiraceae bacterium
GCAAGCGCCGCAATACCGCTTGCAAAGGCGTTTGGTGCAAGAGTAATAACCTCAGTTCTTTCCGATGATATAGCAAAAAGCATAGCGCCGCTCGGAGCGGATATTGTAATCAATTCTAAAACCGAGGATATTGCTGAGGTTTTAAAACAACAGGAGGAAAACGGCACACCGGTTAACGCTGCAATGGATTGCCTTTCGGGCAATGACCTTGGCAGATGTATACCTTATATGGCAAGAGGAGGATATTGGATTATAATTTCAACTCTTGCAGGTGTTGAAACCACCCTTGCGTTGCGTCCGCTTTTAACAAAAGGCTTACACTTGGTCGGCAGTATGTTAAGGAACAAGACTCCCGAGCAAAAGGCAGAAATACTTAATGCTTTGGTTAAAAATGTTTTTCCTAAAATTGAGAGCGGCGAACTAAAAATAAACGTCTGTGCTACATTTCCGCTGGAGCATGCAGAAAAGGCGCACGCTATGCTTGAAAACGGCAAAAATACAGGTAAGGTTGTTTTAACTGTATGTTGAATACAGATAATAAATATTCAAGCGGCTTTTCCGTAACGCTGACATCACTTTCGGTTATGCTTTTGTGGGGATTGCTGTTTCCGCTTGTTAAGATTGGGTACAAAGTATTTGAAACCGACCTTTCTTCAGTACCTGACATACTTATGTTTGCCGGAGCTCGGTTTGCGGTTTGCGGATTATTGCTTACTTTGCTTGCGGTATTTCGCGGACAGAGGCTGAGCTTTAAAGTAAAGTCAAGTCTTTTACCAACTGCGCTTACAGGTGTTTTTGCGGTGCTGCTTCACTATGCCTTTACTTATGTCGGCTTGAGCGTTACCGACAGCGGTAAGGCTGCAATACTTAAGCAGACGGGAGTTTTGTTTTATATTTGCTTTTCATTTTTATTTATTAAAAGCGAGAAATTTTCTGTGCAGAAGCTTATCGGCGCACTGCTTGGTTTTTGCGGAATAATGGCAATTAACGGCGGCGGTTTAAAATCGGGTCTTACATACGGCGATGTGCTTATCCTTATGGCGTCGGTTTGTACAGTTGCTTCAAACATAACCGTTAAATCCGCAATGAAACAAAATTCACCTCTTACAGTGACGGGCACTTCACAGCTTTTCGGCGGAGCGTTGCTTATAATATGTGCCCTTATCGGCGGTGCAAGGTTTCCGAAATTTACAGTTACTTCCACAGCTGTATTTGCGGTTATATGCGCAGCATCAATGTTGGGCTATACGCTTTGGTATTCTTCTTGCAACAAAGCAGAGCTTTCGGGATTGTTCATTATTAAATTTGCAGAGCCCGTTTTTGCTTCAATTTTCGGAGCGCTGATTTTAAAGGAAAATATATTTAGGCTTTCGTTTTTGTTTTCTTTCGTGCTTATCAGCCTTGGAATAACAGTTGCTGACGGACGGCTTGGTAAATTGTTTTTAAAAAATAAGGGAAATAATACGTCAAACAGAAAATTACCGCCGGAATTGCAAGGATAGTTGCAATTTGAAATAACCGAGAGCCGCAATGATATAAAGGCGTTATGTTTTTTACTTTCTCAGCTTGGTTGAATTGCTTGTGCATATCAATCTCTTACTGTCACTACAAATCAGCACTGTTGAAAAACAAAATGATTTGTGATATCATAAAACGGAAATGATATTATGAGAGGTGACAGTTTATGCAAGAAGTATTTTTGATTTTAAAAAAAGCTGTTGAATACATTTCTGAAAGAATAACAGTTAAGCCGGATATTGCAATTGTGCTTGGCTCAGGGCTTGGTGCATTGGCAAAAAAGATTGACATTGACACTGAGATCGATTACAGTGAAATTAAAGGTTTTCCAGTGTCAACTGTTTCCGGACACAGCGGCAAGTTTATCTTCGGAAGGCTTGGCGGTGTCGATGTGGTTTGTATGCAGGGCAGAGTGCATTTTTATGAAGGTTACTCTATGGAACAGGTTGTAATGCCGATTCGTGTTATGGGTATGCTCGGTGCAAAAGCGGTAATTCTCACAAATGCTGCAGGCGGAATCGCCGACGGCTTTAACGCCGGTGACTTAATGCTTATAACCGACCAAATAGCTACATTTGTTAAAAATCCGCTTATAGGCGCCAATATCGACGAGCTTGGATTACGCTTTCCGGATATGAGTGAGGTTTATTCAGAAAGGCTTCGCGATGTATGTCAATCTACTGCAAATGAATTCGGAATAAATCTTAAAAAAGGCATCTATATTCAGCTTAGCGGTCCGTCTTACGAAACGCCTGCCGAAATTAAAATGTGCAAAATTCTCGGTGCGTCCGCAGTCGGAATGAGCACGGCTTGCGAGGCAATTGCGGCACGTCATATGGGAATGGATGTTTTGGGCGTCTCGCTTATAACAAATCTTGCAGCAGGTATTCAAAAAACAAAGCTTTCTCACAATGAGGTTAAAGCGGCAGCAGATGAGGCTGAGCCGAAATTCGGCACTCTTATTGAGAAAACTGTAAAGCGTATGGGTGAGATGTATGTTCGATGAACAATCTTTAATAGAAACACTCTTTTCGCTTAAAGATGAAAAATATCGTAATTTTCACGCATCGCTTATGCCCACAGTCAGTAAGGATACAGTGATCGGGGTGCGTGTGCCGCAGTTGAGAAAATTGGCGGCAGAGCTTAAAAGAGACCCTTATGCTGAGGAGTTCTTAAACTCGTTACCGCATAGATATTATGAGGAAAACAACCTGCACGCTCTGCTTATTTCATCGGAAAAGGATTATGAAAAAACAGTGCTGCTGCTTAATAGCTTTTTGCCGTATATCAACAATTGGGCAACCTGCGATATAATAAGCCCCAAGGCATTCTCAAAAAGTCCCGATGAGCTTGCACCGCTTGCCGTTAGTTGGGCAAATTCTTCCGAAACATATACTGCCCGTTTCGGTATTGAAATGCTTATGAAATATTTTTTGAAAGATAAGTATTTAAAGCGGTATTCAGACTGTGTTGCAGAAGTTAAGCACGATGACTATTATGTTAAAATGATGCAGGCATGGTATTTTGCAACCGCACTTAGTTATCGTTATTCCGACATTTTGCCGTATCTGCAAAAAGGCATTATGGAAAAACGGGTGCACAACAAGACCATTCAAAAGGCGGTTGAGAGCTACCGTATAACCGATGAGCAGAAGGCTCAGCTGAGAGCGCTGCGACGCAGGTAATTTTGACTGATTTATGAATACAAATAAAACAACTGCAAAACATATAGCAAAGATGAAAAGCCGAGCAGACAGCAAAATGTCTGCTCGGCTTTTGGTATATATGGTTATTTTGGTAAATTAAGCACCGCCAGTGCGTCAGCAATAGTTTTTTCATATGCTTCCTTGCCGTATTTATCAACTTCGGCCTTATTTTTCTCACCGTGAGTAAGGCAGCCTGCGCCGCCGATACAGCCGCCGACGCACGCCATACCCTCAATAAAGTTGATGTCGGTAAGATTTTTGCTTTTCTTAAGAAGCGCTACTCTGCATTCCTCAATGCCGTCACAAGAACAGGCGTTAAGGGTAAAGTCTTTGTCGAGTCCCTGTTCCTTAAGAGCTTCTGCAACCGCGTCGGAAAGTCCGCCGCTTCTTGCAAAAATTCTGCCGAAGTACGATGCATTGTCAAGCACATCTTCTTCGAGAGTGGTTATATCAATATCGCGGCTGTCAAAAAGTGCCTGAAGCTCCTCAAAGGTCATTGCCGCGTCAATATACGGTTTAATTTCCTCTTTTTGTACTTCGCCTTTTTTTGCAGTGCAAGGTCCGATAAACACAACCTTTGCTCCCTTGTCGGTTTCTTTAATATATTTTGCAATCGTCGCCATAGGGGAGAGGTTGTGCGAAATGTGCTCTTTCATTTGCGGGAATGCTTTTTCAATATAGCTTACAAATGCAGGGCAGCAGGAGCTTGTTAAAAAGCCTTTTTCCACCAGCTCCTTAGATTCGGCTTGCGCCACCATATCGGCACCGAGTGCCGCCTCAACCACTGTATGGAAACCGAGCTCTTTAAGTCCCGATATAACCTGACCGAGCTTTGCATATGTAAATTGGCTTGAAATTGACGGAGCAACAACAGCATAAAGCTTGTATTCTTTATCTTTAACGCTTTTTTTAAGCAAGTCAATAACATTCAGAATATAAGATTTATCCATAATCGCGCCGAACGGGCATTGATAAACGCACGCGCCGCAGGAAATACACTTGTCGTTATCAATAGTTGCAGCCTTGTTTTCGTTCATTGAAATAGCCTTGATTTTGCAGGCGTTCTGGCATGGTCTTTTGCGCGAAACTATTGCGGAATAGGGGCACACTCTTGAGCAGGCGCCGCACTCCTTACATTTGGTTTTATCAATATGCGCAACGTGGTTATCATCGAAAGTCAGCGCGCCGAAACGGCACACATCTTCACAGCGGTGCGCCAGGCAGCCGCGGCAGGCGTTTGTAACTTCATATCCGCCTACAGGGCACTCGTCGCAAGCAATTTCAATAACCTCAATAACGTTAGGGTTTTCCATATCGCCGCCCATTGCAATTTTAACTCTCTCTGCAAGAATGGCACGTTCTTTGTAAACACAGCAACGCATTGTGGGGGTGTTGCCCGGCACAATGATTTTCGGAATATCCAAAAGATTGTCGTAAAGCGTGTCGTTCCAAGCCTGTCTTGCAACCTCGCGCAAAACCTTGTATTTAAGGTGTTGCACCTTGGTATCAAATTTACGCATATCGCACCTCTTTAATTAAAAATAGCTTACTTTGATTCTCTTGCCCATCTTTTTAAGACAAGCCGAAAGTTCTTCAACAAGATTCATCTTGATGTTAAAGTTAATGGGAAGATCGGGGTTTTGGTGTGCGGGGTTAACCGCACGACCTACATAGAAATTTATATCAGTTGCCTCTTCAAACAAAAGCCTGCATATAAGCGAAGCGCCGTCGTGCTTAAAGCCCCATTCCTCGTAACTCTCATTTCCTGCAAGGTAGTCTTTGGCATATGTTAAAACCTTGTTTATGGTTATAACACCTTCGGTAACCAGATCCACTCCCTCAATTTCCGCAATAGGCGGCACGTCGGATTTTTCAAAATTGAGGCTCGCTTTAAGCGGCTTGTGCAGGTATTTTGCAGCAATTGATGATGTTGTACCGCCGCAAATGATATGCTTACCCTCTTTTGAAAAGAACAGTGACATCATTCTGTCACAATCGTCGCGGTTAGATGGGGGACCGAAAAGCAAATTCATCGGCACTCGTTTGCGAACACGCACAACACACGCGGTTGCGTCGTCTCCCGGGCGATTTCCATAGAGCTTGTTGCACTCATCAATAAGAATTGTTGAGAGGGTTTTTGCAGTATATCCAACAGCGCAAAGCGGCTCAATAAATTTTATAATATCGTCGCGATTCCAGCCGAAGTTGAAAGCAATGCCTATTCCTGCGTGCGGACAACCGTCACTCATAGCAATAAAAACATCGTCTTCCTGCAGCTTAACGGAGGAACGGAGTATTTTCTTGCCGCCGATGTTAAGCTCTGTTTTCGGATAATCGTAATTGCTGCCGTCACGTACCAATATAACCTGCGGATTATCATATTGAATAATCTCGGCTGTATCGTTATTGATGATATGAATTATTGTGAATGTTGAGTATGCCACACCGCGCACAGAGCAAATAGGAAGCGTTGCGGCAATGGTTTCAACACAATCCTCAAGCGATAGCCCGTCTGCCATCATTGTTGAAATGATTTTTGAAGTGAGCGTTGAAAGAATACTTGCTTTAACGCCGCTGCCAAGTCCGTCGGCAAGCACAATAACGGTTGAATTTTCGTTTTGTTCAACAATGTCAACGTGGTCGCCGCAAAGCTGCTCACCCTCGTGATTTATGCTTTTATATCCGATATCGGCACACAAATTATTCATCGGTCAGGCTCTCCTTGAGCTTTGTAAGCGCAATTTTGGTTTCTGCCGCCGTTTCTCCGAGCAGCGAGGCGATTTCCTGTACAATGCGCATCTGCTTATCAACAACCTTGTCTGCAACCTCAACGGTCTGCCTGCTTATTCTGTCCTTGCGCTCTTGCTGTTGCTCTTCGTCGGTGACGTCGCGCATAATGCAGATAAGCAAGTGGTAATCGCCGTCATAAACTACGGTTTGTTCGACATATTTTTTGTATTCCGCAAGATAAACGCGCCTGTCGGTAATTGTTTTGCCTGAGTGTAACACTTCCATAAACAGTGTTGGGTCAAGAATACGAATAACCGGCTCGCCCAATACGTCGGATGACGAACGAATATTCATAATTTTTCTTGCTGCTGTGTTAATTTGCTGTACTTCAAGCGTTTCATTAAGCACGATAAGACCGTTCGGTGTATTATTAACAATGTTATCGGAAAAGCTTTCCGCTTTGTCCTTAAGAAAGGGCAGACACATTGAAATTTCCGCTTTGCCTTGATAAATTGCAACTGCCTTTTCTCGGCAGGTATCATATCCGCAAGAGCCGCAGTTAAGCTCGTCTGACGGCTTAAACTTGCCCATTTGACGAAGTATAGACTGAATTTCGCTGTCGCTTGGTCTTTGCGCACTGCGCTCTATAAACGTAAAGTTCTTTTTAAGAGCCAACGAGTCGGGTTGGTCAACATTAAAATCCTTTTTACCGGCAAATCCCGCAACGGCAAGATAGTCCTTAATTGGGGTGTGATGGTGCTTTTCCATAACAGGCCCGCCCACGCAACCGCCCACGCAGCAGGACATTTCAATAAAGCAGTTGTGAATATTGCCGTTTCTAATATCCTCAAGTGCCGAGATGCAGTTTTCAACACCGTCAAGCGCCATATATGTATATCCCGGTTCGTCCTGTGCCATTGTTTTAAGAATACCGCCTGTGGTAGGGAAAAACCTCGCACGGCTGTTTTCATCGGAGTCGTTTTTTTGCTCCGGCTCAATGCCTGCTGCTTTGAACCATTCGCTCAGTTCCTCAAATGTCAGCACAGCGTCAACAATGCCTTTATAATGGTCGGCTTCATCTTTTTTTGCAACGCAAGGACCTATAAACACTGTTTTTGCCGTTGGGTATCTTTTCTTGATATCCGCACAGTGTGCCTGCATAGGAGACACAACGTCTGCAAGGTGCTCCAGCTGATCCGGAAAGTATTTTTGAATTAACAGGTTAACAGAATGACAGCAAGAGGAAATTAAAACGTCGCGTTTTTCCTCTTTCAACATTCTTTCATATTCGGTTTTAACCATTGTTGCGCCGAGCGCCGTTTCCTCAACATCGTAAAAGCCGAGCTTTTTAAGCGCATCGCGCATAGATTTAATGCCGACTCCGTCGTAATTTGCAATAAACGACGGAGCAAGGCTTACAATAACGGGGTCACCGCTTTGCAGCATAACCTTAACCTTTTCGGTTTCCTCAACAATTTGCTTTGCATTTTGCGGACAAACAACAAAGCAGTGACCGCAAAGAATACACTCGTCATCAATAATATGCGCCTGATTTCCCGAAAAGCGAATCGATTTAACAGGGCAGTGACGAATGCATTTATAGCAGTTTTTACAGTTTGATTTTTTAAGAGTAAGGCAGTTAGGCATAAGGCTTATTCTCCTTTGTTAAGCGGTTTAAGTACCTTCTCATCAAGAAATTCTTTAAAATTATCCTTGGTAATTCCGGGGTATATCTCGTCGTCCACGGTAACAGTAACGCCTACGCGGTTACACTTGCCGGTGCAAAAGCTGCCGGCAAGTGTAACCTCATTTTCAAGACCGTATTTTTCAATTGCTTCTTGAAAAAGTGCTACGACATCGTGAGAACCTTTAAGGTGGCAAGAGCTGCCCACGCATATCTGTATTATCATTTTATTTTACACCTTTGCAAGAATTTCTTTTTCAAAAAATTCATCAACTGTTTCGGGAGAAACCGAGAAGAAATCGTTTTCAACAGTAACGCAGACTCCCTGTTGGCATTTTCCCATACAGAATGTTCCGCCGAGCTCAACCTTATCTTTAAGATTGTGCTGCGCAATTTTGTGCTGAAGCTGTTCAACCACAGCGCGCGAGCCCTTAAGGTGGCAAGAGCTGCCGATGCAAACGGTTACTTTCATTGTTATTACCTCCGAATTATTCGTAATCGACAACGTCTACCCAAGAGAGCAGGAACTCGCGTTCTTCGGCGTTGCCTTTAACTGATTGCGAGGCTGCCACGATGGGCATCCACTTTTGAACGTACTGCTTTGCAGTATCGCTCTTTTTGCAGAAAAGGTCAAGATATTTCTTTGCGCCGTCAATATCGCCGCCAAGCCAGAAAAGCAGATATGTTCTTGCAGCATCCGCAGAGGCATTGCCCTGTGTTGCGTGCGCCCAATCTATAACATAAGGTGTGCCGTCGTCGGTGATGATGATGTTTGAAGGGTTAAAGTCGCCGTGGCAAAGCTTGTTGTGCTTAGGCATCCCCTCAAGCCTTGTGTGAAGGTCATAGCGCGTTGTGGCGTCTATATCAGCCTGGCTTATCTTGCGGTTCATTTTGTCTTTAAGCTTATTGAGAAGGGGATTGGTTTTAGACTGAACAAGCAGCTGAAGGTCAACAAGCTTTTCAATATATTCGTCCTTTTTTTCGGGGTTTTCTTCCATAAGCTGAGCGAGTGTTTTGCCCTTGATGTATTCCGAAACGATTGCCCATTTCCCGTCGATCGTGGTAACTTCAATAACTTTCGGAATATTAAGACCTGTTTCCTCAACTCTTGCCTGGTTAAGTGCCTCATTAAGAACGTCGGCTTTAGAATAGTCGGCGTCAAAAACCTTAACGCAGCGGTCGCCGTCACGGTAGACGGTTTTAGAATTTCTGACTGCAATAACTCTGTCAAGTTTCATTTCTCTGCTCCTCCTTACATTTTCTTGCCTGCGCGGGATTTGCGATATGCTTGCTTAACGTCGTCGGCATCCGCACTTTTAAAGCCTGAGTCGGCTGTGGGCTTCGGCGCCTCTTTAAAGTGGTCCTTGCCGTAATAAGCGTTAAGGTACATCTGCTTGATTTCGCTCATAAGCGGATAACGGGGGTTAGCGCCTGTGCACTGGTCGTCGAATGCCTGCTCTGTCATAGCATCAAGTCTGTCTAAGAAGTCCTTCTCATCAATACCGTAGTCCTTGATTGTCTTCTTGATGCCTACGGTTTCCTTGAGCTGTTCGATCTTAGCGATGAACTTCTCGAACTTCTCTTCGTTGTTCTTGCCTGTTACGCCGCAGAAT
>USAR01000044.1 GCA_900552605.1 uncultured Oscillospiraceae bacterium
TGGCAGCACAGGCTTTAAAAACAGGTCGCACCCGTTCTTTAGAGCCAATGAATCCTTATGAGCGTCGCATAATCCACACTGTTGTGCAGGATATCGACGGTGTTGTTTCTCACTCTGTCGGCGACGGTATAAACCGTCATGTGGTTATCTGCCCTGAGGGTGTTACCCCGAGATACGGAAGAAACGACCGCAATGATCGCCGCAGAGGCGGCAGAGGTGACCGTGGCAACAGGCGTCCTTCAAATGCAGTTGAGTCCCCGAAAAGAGAGCCTCGCAGCGATGACAGCGGCGATGCTCCGCTTTATGGCAGAATAGGCTGACGGGAAAACATAAAAATTTTTAAAAGGCAGTGCAAGAGACGCGCTGCCTTTTTTATCGCAATCATTTAAAATCTATGCTGCATTAAATTTCTGTTACCGATCCCATTTCCGTATATATTGCTTTTCTGTTAATAGCGCAAAACAATAGTGACAGCTTAAATTTTCACCTTCAAGCTGTCACTATTGTTTTTGTAATTACTGCAAATTGAGCGCTGCCTGAAGCTTTTTGTTTTTGGCAGCATACTCGATAGAGCTTTCTGCCGCTGCTTTAAGATAAGTCATATCCTTAAGCCTCGGTGCAACGATTTTATTGTAATTCTCGCGGTTCTTGCAAAAAGTTCCGCCGAAGAAAATCGTTGTGATAACCGCCACAACCGTGCGGTCGCCTTCAAGATAATACTTATTAAGGAATGTCAAAAACTTGCCAAGCTGCTTTTCATTATTATCCGCAATCAGCGTTTGCATTTTTTCAATGCCGTATTTTCTGTAAAACTCAACATACATAAAGCTGCCGCCGCTTGCAAGCATATCCTGATAATTACCTTTATACTGAGGGCAGATGTCCAAAAAGCCTTTTGTAAAAGCCTCAATAGTAGGTGTCTCGCCTGCCGCGGCACGGGTGGGCATTGCAACGCTTCTTCTGTCGAGCGTTTTTTTGGCGCCAAGCTCTTCACGCAAGGTGTCCTCAAAATCTATTGCAACAGCCTTAACGTCGCGAACGCTGTGGCTTTCATCAAAAAGATACTGTGATAAAGTGACAAATTCGAGTTCCTTACCCTCTTCAGGTTTACCGCCGAGCAGGCGCACAATTTTTTTATCATTATCATAATCAACCTTAAACGCGAAGTTATCGCTTAAGTAAATACCGTCCTGCTGCTCCTTAAAGCCAAGCTCCTCTAAAACGGGAGTGAGCTGCTTTTTTAATTCATCGTCATAAATAAAATTCATTTTCCACTTTCCTAACATAAGCACCGCAAGACTGCCAAAGCCCCTTGTGCCATAAAATTTACCGTTTTAAGTATAACACAATATTGTTGCCATTTCAACACAAAAATGCCGTTAAACCCAATTTACAAAAGATGAGCTTTTTAACTGTGCAAATGGGCTGCAAGCACGCCGCTTATAGGTGTTGATTGAATTTCAACACGTCGCCGAAAGCTTTTTGTAGGCAGCCCCGAGTCTGTGGCGCAGCCCGCGCGCAGCGCGCCTCGCCGAAGGCGAGGGAAGAGCCGCCTTAGGCGGCTCTTCCAACCGTTTGCAAAAAACTGCTTTCAACTGAAAGCTTTGCTTTGAGCATAGTTTAAAAACAATGCAGAAATAACTGAGAAACGGTTGGCGCTGCGCGCGGGCTGCGCCACAGACTCGGGGCTGCTTCCAAAAAATTAAGCGACGTGTAAACGAAAAGCTATCTGTAAAAGCAGCTAAAAATAAACTGCCACACCAATCTTTGCGCTGTAACTAAACCGCATATAAGCTCTCGTCCGAGCGCGGCACGCCCGTTTTTTTCACTTTGCTTTTCTCTAACTCCCGTTTTCGCCAAAACGGGCAGCAAAACCGTTTTGCGGTTTTGCCGTCGCCTTTCAGGCGACAGTGCCGCGCCCGGATGAGAGCTTATATGCGGTTGGTTTTTAAGCAATGTTCCAACACCAAACAAAGGTAATTGTTAATCGTCGGTGTGATCGTTTTTGGTTTTCAATTACGGTCCCGCATCCGAACTCGCCTAAAACAGTATAATATCGGTACTTTTTTGTTTCCGCTTTCAGAATAAAACTATTTTGCCTTACCTACGGCTTTTAATATATCGCACGCAGGAGCAGGTATTCTGCCAAGATGGTCGGGACCTACATTAAGTAAATAATTTGCTCCGCGCTCTCGGCAATGTTCACGGATCCTGATAACCTCTTCCGCCGGCTTCCAATTATTGTCAAAGTACTTGAATCCCCAAGTATCATTGAGCGTGCAAGGAGCCTCCGTCGGCATTTGAGCAGGAACTTCCGGCAGCTCATTGTCATCCATAGAGCGATAATCCCCCAACCCGTTGCCTATTCTCGTGTTAACAAGGCAACCCGGCTGAAGTGATTTAACAAGATTAAAAAGCTCGCGGCTTTGCTCCGGCGAAATAATTGACGGGGTATCAAACCACATAAGGAATATATCACCGTAGTTTGTCAGCAGCTCGCGCACCTGCGGCAACACCTTGCTTCTGAAGTATTGCTCATAATTCTTTTTGGAATTATCGGGAAAATCCCAATCGTTTGTCCATGACCTTGGCTCGTCAAGCTCGCCTCCCTCGGTGTCCGCTACCCTGTTCCAACCACCGCCGTTCGGCTCGTGCCAATCCATATCCTGAGAATAGTAAAGACCGAGCAGCATATCGTGCTTGCGGCAAGCGTCAGCCAGCTCGCCTATAATATCCCTGCCGAAAGGTGTGCCTTTAACGCAGTTATAGTTATCGTATTCAGAATTAAAAAGGCAAAAACCCTCATGGTGTTTGGAAGTAACCACAATGTACTTCATTCCTGCCGCTTTCGCAAGCAGTACCCACTCCTCGGAGTCAAAATAAATCGGATTAAACGCAGTTGCAAGCTTCTCGTACTCAGCTTTCGGTATTCTTGCTTTTGCCTGTATCCACTCTGCAATTCCACCGTATTGCTTGCCTTTGTATTCACCTGCAAGCAGACTGTAAAGTCCAAAATGCACCATCATTCCGAATTGTGCGTTTTTAAATCTTTCAATAGGATTCATTATCATTACCTCACTTGACAAAAATTTTATTTGTGATATCCTTATTATAGACATTCATATATTGTTTGTAAATGATAATAAAAGAATTTAGATTGACAAAAATTAACCGCGGGTGATCTTTATGGAAGTTATCGACATATTTTGCTTTTCAAGCTGTAAAATACCTGCGGATTGGAACACAAGGTATAACGGCGGCTCGGATAAGCTTTATATTTTCAGCGAACCCGTGGCAATGTGCATAAACAAAGAACCAATCGTCCTTAAGCCGGATACCCTGCACTATCTGCCGGCTTCTTCAAACGCCGTTCCGATAATAGGAAAAAACAGCGGAGTTACACATATATACGCTGATTTTTCCCTTTCTCCACCGATTATAGCGCCTCACAAATTTTCAGTTTCTGAAAAGCAGATGACGCCAATACAAAAAGCGGCGCTCGCATTGTTTAAAGAGCTTGCACCTGTCGGGAAAGAGAATACAGCAAAACACGGTGACTTGAAGCTTTTTACAGAGCTTATTCTTTTCCTTGTAAAAACGGCTACAAATCGACATGATTTCGAGGTTGTAAACGACAATATGGTTTTATTTGCCATTAAATATATGCACTCAAAGCCACTGGGAACGGCAACAGTAAAGGATATGGCGGCTTCTATCGGCACAACTCCGAAAACGCTCATAAACCGTTTTACAAAGGCGATCGGAATAACTCCATATGCTTACTATAAACAGCTGCGCACAAGAATTGCCGACCAAATTCTGCAGCGTGGCTCCACAATTGAAATTGCAGCCGAATATGTTGGTTATTCGGAGGCATCGGCGCTTATTCACGCAATGAAAAAGCGCTGATTGCAGCTTGCAAAAAGCGGCGACGAAAGACAAGCAATATTAAAAATGCTGTTCCGGACGTGCCGAATTGTTGTATTTTAACCCCGGTTGTCAGAATGATCTGAAATTATTACGTCTGACAAAAAAGCGGCTTTGCTTTTTTACTTTTTATGTAGGAGGCTATACCATGGCATTAAAAGAAAAAACGGATATCAAAAACGATGCTGCTTGTGAAAGCAACACTGAAATCGATACTATGCAAACCGAAATGCCGAAAAAAATAAGATTGTTGAAAGCTGAATACGACCGACGCGTTGACGCGGTGTGTTACTTATTTTTAATATTTCTTACAGGCAGCTTTGTAGGATGGGTTTATGAAGAGCTTTTCTACTGGTGGACAGAAGGGGCTCTCAGAAATCGCGGAATACTTTACGGTCCTTGGCTGCCGATATACGGCATCGGCGCACTTGCGATATATGCTATGAAACCGCTTAAGAAACACCCATTATTGCTGTTTTTAATGTGCATGTTTCTCACAGGATTGGTGGAATACATAATAGGGCTTGCCGGCATTAAATATTTCAATATAAAGCTTTGGGATTACAGCGGATTGTTCCTTAATATCGGCGGAATAATCTGCTTTAGAAGCGTTGTAAGCTTTGGTGTAATGGGTATGGCTTTCCATTATTTAATTGAACCCTTTTGTGCAAAAATGTACGCAAAATCCAAGCAAACCGTGGTATATGCAGTTTGTTTGACATTGCTTTTTATAATGCTGCTCGATTGCATTTGCAGCATGCTTTTCAGAACACCTATAACCTATTAGCACACGAAATGCAAAAGGCAAAAATTAAATGAAATATCACTTCAAACGCAAAAAAACACGTCATTGTAATACAAAATAAAGGTTGACATTTACAGCCTTATGTCATATAATAATATGCGTACTTGTCAACCTTTCCGGCTTTATCCCGGATTGGCTGTAATATTGGGAGACATATCGATGCGGTCGTAATGGGGCACCTCGAAATTTCCCTCGGCAAACGGAAGTAAAACTTCCGAAAAGCCTTTAACCATGCGGGTTTCGGGCATTTGCCGGCCGCTGGCACACCGTGAGTTCTAACAGGAATTCTAATACAACCGAATACTTGCGTTAATCTCGGTTTTCCGAGTAACATATACGGAGACGTATCGAAGTGGTCATAACGGACATGACTCGAAATTTTACGGCGACTTGGTCGTTTCGTCCGCCGGGAATCCTTGATATTAAAGGGTTTTCAAAATCAAAAATCGAATATTTTTCAGTGTTCTCTCCTGCTTTTCTCTCCAAAAATTTTTTGAGTATAAAGCAGACAGAAATATACACGGAGGGTTATCGAAGTGGTCATAACGGGGCTGACTCGAAATCAGTTGTCCGGCTCATACCGGACCAAGGGTTCGAATCCCTTACCCTCCGCCACCGAAAAGCCTGTAATCAAGCCGATTGCAGGCTTTTTTCTTATGTCTTTTTCTAAAAGCAAGTGGTCAGAGCATACCGCATTTTTTGCTCTCCTAAATTTGGACTTCGCCATCCTCCCATCGGCTCCCGAAATCACCGCTTTCGGGCAAAGCAAGCCCTGTTTCCATCGCCTGTGCCGAGGTGATTTTGGAGCTGTAATCAAGGTGCGCATAGATATTTGCCGTCGTGGTAAAATCGCTGTGTCCGAGCCACTCCTGAATGTGCTTGAGGGGCACGCCGTTTGCAAGCAGTAGACTCGCACAGCTATGCCATTACGGTATAATAACGACAAACGGAAAAAGCCTTGATTTTCAAGGGGTTTCAGCGTTTGTCGCCGTCTATTCAATTCCTTTTCCCAAGTTGAAATATGGCGAGAAAATTGACGAAAAAAGGAGGCTGTTACATTAACGACAAAACCGAATAGTGCCAGCGGTCCGGCATTTTGCCTGGCCGCTGATTGCCGTGGGCGTTTCATCTTTTTAGGTGGACGCCCTTTTTTCATGCAGATTTTTAGAAGAAAGGAGCCACACATGGAACTGAACGAAATGGAAAAAAAGATGCTCTTTCAGGCCGAAGGAGACTGTCAGGCAAAGGTTCTGAATGAGCTTTACATGACCGTGCGATATTCAAACAATTCCGAGCTGCGGGAGGCGGCGGAAAGCCTTATGGCAAAGGTGCGTGTTCTGTCGGACCGTGAGTGCATGGATTTGGTGCGGGACATTCAGAAGAATTACCGGCTGCCCCACCCGCCCCGGACTATCGGGGAAAGGATCGCCGAGGCCAGGCAGCAGTCCGGCGCGGAGAAATTAAAGGGGCATGACATCATGGGGCTGGAACGCTTTGACCCGGAGGTTAAGCACATGATCGTCTTTGATGTGCTGTCCTATGATTCCCCTGTTGGGGATAAGGGCGATAAAATGCGCCTGTTTCTTACGGAGGCCGGCTATCAGAAATTCTTAGAGAGCCAGGAACGGGGCGAAGTCAAACTGAAAAATCATGCGAAGGTCTCAGGCGGCCATCTCCATTATGACCGCAGGGACCGCGCTTTGTAACGGAATAACCGAAGAAAGGAGGCTGTGAAATGGCTGTATTCCGTGTAGAGAAAACGAAGGACTTTACGGTTATGAGCAATCACCACCTGCGCAATACGGAACTGTCCTTAAAGGCGAAGGGGCTTCTTTCCCTTATGCTGTCGCTGCCGGAAGATTGGGATTATACCACAAAGGGGCTGGCCCACATTTGCAGGGATGGCGTGGATTCCATTACCACCGCCCTGAAGGAGCTGGAACGGCACGGGTATCTCACCAGGCAGCGCCTCCGCAATGAGAACGGACAGCTCGGCGATATTGAGTACACGATCCACGAAAAGCCTGTAACCGGCGTAAAACAAGGTGTTTCACCTAAACGGGAAAATCCAAGACAGGTAAATCCAAGACAGGCAAAACCTGAACAGGCGGAACCTGAACAGGAAAATCCCGCACAATTAAATACTAATCCACAAAAAACTAAAAAATCAAAAACGGATATATCAAGGACACATCAATCAATCTATCCGGAAGAGCCGGAAACGGCAGGCTGTCAGGATGGGATTGATAGGATGGATATGGCAGAGGCATACCGTGGAATTATCAAAGAGAATATTGAGTATGACTTTCTGGTTCCCCGCTATGGGCAGGAACGCATGGACGAGACTGTGGAGCTTATGCTGGAAACGGTGCTGTCAAGACGGCCCTATATCCGCATTGCCGGAGACGACTTCCCACGGGAGGTTGTCAGGAGCCGGTTCTTAAAGATCAATTCCGACCACCTGGAGTATGTTTTTGACTGTATCGACAAGAACGTTACGAAGGTCAACAACATCAAGGCTTATCTGCTGGCAGCGCTGTATAACGCGCCGGCAACAATGGATAGCTATTACCGTGCGGAGGTCAACCATGACCTGTACGGCTGTTAGGCGCTTTCAGGCGTCTTTTTTCATATCATCACAGGAAGGAGGCGAAGCACGATGAAACGAAAATCTGTGCCGACACCATGCCCGGTGTAACCAAAGAGCAGATTCAGGCGGCACGGGAGGCGGACCTGTTCGCCTGGCTGCAATCCCATGAGCCCGGCGTGCTCAAACGGGACGGCCCCAATTACCGGCACAAGGAGCATGACAGCCTGGTCTATGTGACCGGGAAACGGTACTGGTACTGGAACAGCCGGGGCCGCAGTATTAACGCCCTGGATTACCTGATCCAGATTCGGGGCTATGGTCTGGTGGATGCGGTTCAAGCACTGGCAGGCGGAGAAATACGGCAGACGCCGGCTTACCAAAGCGCGGCGGCAAAGCAGGCACAGAGAGAGCCGGAAAAGAAACCGTTTACGCTGCCCTGGGCCAGACGGTGTGCTACCGCCGCTGTTTCGTATTTGCAGCGGCGCGGGATCAGTTCGGATGTGATCAGCCGGTGCTTTCGGAACGGGCTTTTCTATGAGGCCCGGTATCATGGCGAACCGGTCTGCGTGTTTGTCGGAAAAGACAACGCGGGGAAAGCGAAGTTTGCCTGTATGCGCGGTATCACCGGCAATCTCAAAAAGGATGTTTATGGCAGTGACAAGGAATTTAGCTTCTGCTACCCACCGCAGAATCCGGGCAGCCGCCATGTGGCCGTTTTTGAGGCTCCCATTGACGCACTTTCCCATGCCACGCTGCAAGAGCTCGAAGGCTGGAAATGGAATGGCTACCGCTTATCCCTGGGAGGCACCTCCCATGTGGCGCTGACCGCGTTTCTGGAACGCCACCCGGAAATAAAGCGGGTCACGCTTTACATGGACAATGATCTTGGCGGCCTTACCAATGCCCGGAAAATCAAAGCCATGCTCCATGAGGATCAGCGGTTTAAGCATATCCGGGTGAGCGTCAACCCGCCCCGCGTCGGAAAGGACTATAACGAAAAGCTGCAACATATCAGGGAACAAATTAAAGGCCGTCAACTACAATGCCGCCAGAAACAGGCGGCTATTTCAATTTAACAGGAGGATTTTAACATGACGAAGACAGAAAATACCGCTTTGCAAATGATCGCCGAAGCCGCCCGGTGCCCGGAATATGGCCCCGATATGGTTAAGGCTTTGATGGAAAAATTGGATATGAACGAAAAGGGCTTTGCGCTTCTGATGAACGTTACGCCCTCCACTGTCCGGCTCTGGACCAGCGGCGCCGTTCAGCCCAGCGGCACGGCCAAGCGCCTGATGCAAATTTATGAAACCGGGCCGGAAATCGTGAGCAAGATTGCCGGCGGACAGCACCCGGAGGATGGAAATGCTTATAAATGATTGCGTTAAGTTTTCGCACAGACTGGAGGTGATAATGTTTGGCAGAAAATTTACAGCATGAGGATTTTGGGGAAAAGATCGGAGGTGCGAAAAAAGACCTCTGGAAAGACCGCGGCCTGTATGTAGACGACCTGGGCGCCATGAATGAGCGGGAGGCGGAGAAATTCGTCAAGAAGGATAATGTCAGGGTCACCGAACAATGCCTGTGCCAAAAGGACTTTAACCTTTTCGTTACCGCCAAGATCAGCCATCTGCGAATACATAATACTTTCGTCAAGTCCAAGACCCTGCATTAGCTTTGACGCATTGGAATCAGCCTCCCAACCGTCCATTTCCGCAAATTCCGCCTCAAGTTCAGCCGCTTTTATACCGTCCTCGTCTGAGAAATCTTCTTTTTCATACAACGCGTCTTTTTCTTTCATAATATCATAAAGACGCTTGTTACCCATAATAATCGTATCAAGTACAGTGTACTCGTCATATGCAAAGTGATCCTGTTTCAAAACCGACATACGACAATTTGGGTCGATAGACAC
>USAR01000045.1 GCA_900552605.1 uncultured Oscillospiraceae bacterium
TTACCGTGAAAAAAAGCTTTTTCAAGAGGAAAATCTGCTGCTTTGGCGGTTGCAATTTCACCGCAGGATACAACATCAATGCCAAAATTTAAAGGCTTTAAAAGCTTGTATATGTGCTTAATTGAGAGCGCTTTGCCGGCATACAGCGGAAATCCGCCGCAGGTGCTTAACGCGGTTGAAAATACGTTTGCATTGCTTATTGCCTTTTCATCGTCAAAAAGCATAAGCGGAGTTGAGTATTTATTCGCGAGCTCTGCCACATCAAAGTTTGCAAATGTTAAGTGTCCGAAATCGTTTTTGGAAATATTATCACAAATAATTGATTCAGACAAGGCTTCGTTTTGTAATAGTTCCATATTTTAAAAACTCCTTTCATTTGCAACAGTCGCGGCACCGCAAAACGGAAACGGATATTAAATAACCGTCTTAAGTCGCTCGATAGCCTCGACAGTCGCTTCTTTAGTTCCGAAAGAGCTAAGTCGGAAAAATCCTTCGCCGCATTTGCCGAATCCTGCACCGGGTGTGCCGACAACTTGCACGTTTTTAAGCAGAAAATCAAAAAAGCTCCAGGAATCGGTTGGGCATTTAAGCCAGATGTACGGTGAATTTTCGCCGCCTGTAAAGAAAATATCTTTTTCTTTCATAAGGTTTGCAATCATCTGTGCGTTATCAATATAATAATTTATGTTTTTCCTTGATTCTTCAATTCCCTGCTTTGAAAATGCAGCTTCGGCAGCGCGCTGAATAACGTAAGGTACACCGTTGAATTTCGTTGACTGTCTGCGCGACCACATTTCACTTAGACGTTTATCTCCGACGGTCAATTCGTTAGGATAAATCGACCAACCGCAGCGCATACCGGTAAATCCTGCCATTTTGGAAAGACTGCCGATTTCGACAGCGCACTCTCTTGCCCCCTCAATTTCGTATATTGAGTGAGGATAATCGCCTTTGATGAAGGCTTCATAAGCGCAATCAAAAACGATAAGCGAGCCTGTTTTGAGGGCAAAATCAACCCAATCTTTAAGCTGTTCTCTGTTATAAACGGCACCAGTGGGATTATTCGGAGAGCAAAGATAAATTACGTATGGTTTTTCTTTGAGATTTTTATCAGGCAGCGGCAGAAAACCGTTATCTAAATTTGCGTTTATAAAAGTAATTTCTCTACCTGCCATAAGGTTGCTGTCGAGATAAACAGGATAAACGGGGTCCGGAATTAAGATGTGGTTGTTGCCCAAAATATCCGGAAGATTACCAACATCACTTTTTGCGCCGTCACCCACAAATACTTCCTCCGGCAAAAGCTTAACGCCCAAGGTATCTCCGTAATAATCGGCAACAGCTTTTCTTATAAAATCATATCCCGGCTCGGGTGCATAGCCGCGGAATGTATCGGCGTTTGCCATCTCATCGGCAGCCTTATGCATTGCTGAAATAACAATCGGTGCCAACGGACGAGTAACATCTCCTATACCGAGTCGGATTATCTTTTTATCGGGGTTTTCCGAGGAATAAGCAGAAACCTTCTTTGCGATATCGGAAAACAAATAATTTTGCTTAATGTTTAAAAAATCTTCGTTAATTTTAATCTTCATAGCTGTACACTCCATCATAAACCTTTTCGGCAGGACCCTGCATTGTTATATTATATTCTCTGTCGCAGCGAACGGTAAGCTCGCCGCCGCGCAGCTTTATAATAATATCGGTATCAAAATCGCAAAGACCGTTCTTAACGCTTGCCGCAGCCGATGCGCAAGCTCCTGTTCCGCAAGCAAAAGTTTCACCGCTTCCGCGCTCCCAAACGCGCATAACCAGACGGTTTCTGCTTTCAACCATAACAAATTCAGTATTAACACGGTCTGGGAAAATCGAAAGATTTTCAAAACACGGGCCAATCTTATCAAGATCCAACTTATATGGATCATCAACATAGCATACAGCGTGAGGATTACCCATTGAAACAGCAGTGAGCTTTTCAGTGATGTCTCCGATAGGCGTCGAGACAGTTACAGGTTCGTTGATCATTTCACCGTCAAATATAACCGGCAGCGACTGCGGTGCAAAATCTGCTTTTCCCATATTTACGGTTGCTCCAACCACGACACCGTTTTCAATGATAAGCCTTAATTGCTTAATGCCGCTCAAGGTTTCAACAGATATCAAAGTTTTATTAGTCAGTCCGTTATCGTAAACATATTTTCCGATGCAGCGTATTGCATTGCCGCACATCAGCCCTTCGCTTCCGTCCGCATTAAACATCCGCATTTTAAAATCCGCCTTGTCCGAACTGCAAATCAAAACAATGCCGTCCGCGCCAACGGAAAAATGTCTGGGTGACATTTTTTCAGAAAGCCGGCACGGGTCAAAGGGTATTTCGTCTACGCAATTTATATATATGTAGTCGTTCCCGATGCCGTGCATTTTTGTAAATTTAATATCCATTGTCATCACCTTTTACAAAAGAAAAATGCCGATTTTACCAAAGCTCGGTGTTGTAAAGCACCGTTGCGGCAAGTGTGTCATATGCCGAGAAGTAAAACTCAAGTTTATAGAGTCCGAAATCGTATGTCAAACACTTTGCACCGTCGGTGGCTTTCGGTAGAAATGCCAATGTACTTTGAGAATCGGAAAGCGTGCCTTTTGCCGAAATGCATTTTTTCACATAGCACGAAAGCGTGTTACCTGTAAAGCCGTAAGCATCGCCAACAACAGCGATAGCGGCAATTCCTCCCTTTTCATTCTCTGTTGAATACATACAGTAAACTGAGTTATAATTATCATAATTAGCTGAAAGAATGGTGTGTCCGTCACTTACAGACGAAATAACATATGCCGAGTATTCATCTTTGCCGGGAGTATGTCCGGCGGCTTTAATCTGGTCGCAATATTCCTGATATGTCATACCGGACGCCTTCTTAAAAAGTGCGTCCTTAACACCCTCAACAGGGTCTCCCAAAACAAAATCAACCTCCGGTATTCTGCCGCTTTTTGCAAGCTTTTCAACATCAACCGAGTGCTTAATTTGAGATGCGGAGGAAGCTGCGTCCTTTTTGCCGCAGCCGCTGATTATTGTGATCAGTGTAACTGTAGCCAAAAGCAGTGCTAATAATTTTTTCATATAAATCACGGTTTCCTTTCCGAAATATATAATTATTTTGAGTGCTTGCTCAAAAGCTCATGCCTAAGATCCCAAAGCTTTTGAGAAAGGTCAACATAATATTCGTGAGGATTTTCAAAACGCAGCACCTCGTCCCACAGAGTTGCAAGCTGCTCGCCGCAATATTTTTGTATTTCAGAAACAGTCTTGCTGCCATATATGCGCTTGCCGTTTTCGAATATCTTAGCCTTGATATTTTTAGCAGTAAAATTTGTAATCGTCTTGCGCTTCCATGTGTGCTCAGGGTCGAAAATTTCATACTCACCGCTGTCATCAATAACCTCGTCTGCAAGTGTTACAACGTCTGCAATTGCTTTGCCGGTTTCGTTATCAAAAAGACGCCAGATCGTTTTAAAACCGGGCAGAGTGATTTTTTCAACGTTTTCGCTGATTTTGATTCTGGGTGAAATTTTGCCGTTTTCTTCAACTGCGGCAAGCTTATAAACACCGCCGAAAACCGGCTCCGAAGAAGCGGTAATCAGTCTTTCGCCTACACAGTAGTTGTCAACCGCCGCGCCCTGCATACGCATTTCGCGAATGATGTATTCATCAAGCGAGTTGGAAACCAAGATTTTACAGTCCTCATATCCCGCTGCGTCAAGAGTCTTGCGAATTTTTTTGCTGAGATAGGTTATATCGCCGCTGTCGATTCTTACACCCTTAGGTCTGATTCCCATAGGCTTCAGAATATCGTCGAAAACCCTTATTGCATTCGGAAGACCCGATTTTAAAACGTTGTATGTGTCAATAAGCACAACGCAGTTTGTAGGATAGTTTTCGGCATACACTTTGAAAGCTTCGTATTCATCATCAAAAAGCTGCACCCAGCTGTGAGCCATCGTGCCGTACGGAGGAATACCGAAAAGCTTTGAGGCTTCCAAGTTTGACGTTCCGCAGCAGCCGCCGATGAATGCCGCACGTGAACCGAGAGTTGCGGCAGTGTCGCCCTGCGCACGGCGCGCGCCGAATTCAACAACAGGACAACCGCCTGCCGAGCGCACGATTCTGCTTGCCTTTGTTGCGATAAGCGACTGATGATTTATCATAAGCAACAGCGTGGTTTCAACCATCATTGTTTGGATAACGGGACCGCGCACGGTTATTATAGGCTCTTTTGGGAAAATCGGAGTGCCCTCTGGAATCGCCCAAACATCACACTTAAACTTAAAGTTTGAAAGGTAAGTTAAAAACTCCTCGCAAAAACAATTGAGTGAACGAAGATACTCAATATCTTCATCTGAAAAATGCAGGTTTTCAAAGTAATCCATTAGTTGCTCAAGACCAGCCAAAATAGCATAGCCGCCGTCGTCCGGCACACGGCGGAAAAACATATCAAAATATGTTATCGTGTCCTTTTTACCGTCAAGCAGCATACCGTTTGCCATTGTCAGTTCATAAAGGTCAACAAGCATTGTAAGATCGTGTTCCATATTTTTTACCTCCGTTTGGCTGATGATAACCGAGCCAAAGAAAATTTTAAAGCTGTGTATGCAGTTATTCTACCACGTTTTGAAAGGAATTTCAATTGATCTGAATTATTAAACGGCACAAATTGCAGCGAATTTATGCGAAGGGGTGCATTTGTGCGTCAAAAATCATTGTTCTTTTAATTTTATAAAACGGTAAAGGCTCGTCCGAGTGTTCATTGTTGTATGCTGTGAGCAATAGCGTGGGGTTAACGTTATCACTGCCGCCTGCAGGGAGCACAATTTTTAGAGCAACGAAGCTGCTGCCGTCTTCATTATCAATAACATCTGTTGAAAATGACTGAATTTTCGGCGCCAAATCAACGGTTGAAAGTTTGCCTTTTTTCCCATTCTTTTCCGTTACTATACTGTCTTGCAGCAAGAAAGCCGAAAGCCTTGCCGCAAGCTTGTCCCCTGCGCTTTTAAAGGTAATCAAAAACTCTGCAAATGCTATTTTCCCGGGCTTTAGTACAGGCTCTGCCACCTTTTGCACCTGCATGTCGCTCGGCAATACTGCATTAAGAGCTGTCTTAATTTCTTCAAGCGGCACTTCTTCGTCTGTAATACGAATATCCATTATCTCACAGTCGCTTTCAAAGCCGAGAGAAAGCGGCAGTAAAAAAGTTAAGTAAGGGTGCGGATTAAAACCTTCGGTATACCATATCGGCAACCTTGAAAGTCTTAAAGCACGGGTCATAAAGCGGTTCATATCGAGGTGGGAGGTAAAGATGAGTCTTCCATACTTAGTCATATAAACTCTAACGTTTTTCAAAACAAACACCCTCCCCAAAACAGTTTGCGCCGCACGCTGCGCATTTTTCGCGACAATTAGGAGTTGTTTTTTCGCTGTGAGCAGCTTTGTTTTCGCGAATCAGAAAATCCTTTGTAACACCGTAATCAAGATGATCCCACGGCATAATCTCGCTGTAATCTCTTAAACGATTGGCATAAAACGCCGGGTCGATTCCGCACTTTTCAAACGCCTCTTCCCAAACGTCCGTCAGAAAACATTCACTCCAGCTGTCAAACTTACAGCCATGCAAGAAGGCATATTCCAAAACTTTGCATAGCTTTCGGTCGCCGCGCGCAAAAACACCCTCTAAGGTACTTGTTGCCGAGTCGTGATAGCTGAGCGAGATTTTTCTCGATGTTATATTTTCCTTTAGAAGCTGTTGCTTTTTACGTATTTGCTCCAAGGTATCCTGAGGTTCAAATTGGAAAGGTGTAAACGGCTTTGGAACAAAAGATGAAACGCTTATTGAAACCTGCACAGGCTTACCCTTAGGACGCTCCGGCAGGTGATAATACAGATCAACTATTCTTTGACCGAGCTGTAAAATACCGATTAAATCGTCGTCGGTTTCAGTCGGAAGACCAAGCATAAAATACAGTTTAACAGAAGTGTAACCGCCCTGAAAAGCGGTTTTGCAAGTATGCATAACCTCTTCTTCAGTGACGTTTTTATTAATAACATCACGCAGCCTTTGTGTTCCTGCCTCCGGCGCAAAGGTCAATCCGCTTTTTCTTACAGAGCTGATCTTTTGGAGCAGCTCTTCGGAAAAATTATCGATTCTGAGTGACGGCAACGCAATGTTAACAGACTCTTTTTCACACCACGAAAGCATTTTTTGCAACAGCGGCTCAAGCTGTCTGTAATCACTTGTGCTGAGTGATGAAAGTGAGATCTCATCGTACCCTGTGCTGTCGCACAGAGCTTTTGCCTGACTGTTTATAACATCGGCGCTTTTTTCCCTTACAGGACGGTAGATATATCCTGCCTGACAAAATCTGCAACCGCGAATACAGCCGCGGAATATTTCCTGCACAACACGATCGTGCACGATTTCGATGTAAGGTACAACAAATTGATTTGGGTAAAACGTTTTATCAAGGTCTTTAATAATACGTTTTCTGATGGTCTCGGGCGCACCGTCTTTAGGTACAACAGCTTTTATTGTATTATCAATGTTATACTCAATGCTATATAGTGACGGAACATATACACCCTCAATTTTGGCAGCTTCTTTCAAAAACTCTTGCTTGCTTCCGCCGTTTTTCTTGAATGTCTTATAAAGGTCGATAACCTCAAGATCAACCTCTTCACCCTCTCCTAAAAAGAACAGGTCAACAAAATCGGCAATCGGTTCCGGGTTACAAACACAAGGACCGCCTGCAACAACAATCGGCATTAAATCCTTGCGGTCCTCCGAGCGAATCGGGATACCGCCGAGATCCAGCATATTAAGCAGGTTTGTATAGCTCATTTCATACTGCATTGTGAAGCCGATGAAATCAAATTCAGATATCGGGTCGCGGCTTTCAAGTGCAAAAAGCGGTATATCGTTCTTGCGCATTACTTCTTCAAAGTCGATCCAAGGGGCAAATACACGCTCGCACCAGATATCGTCGCGACTGTTAAACTGTGAATAAAGAATTTTCATACCAAGATGTGACATTCCGATTTCGTAAACATCGGGAAAACAAAAAGCAAAACGTACGTCGATCTTTGATTTATCTTTAACAACGCTGCCGATCTCACCGCCGGAATATCTGCCGGGCTTTTGAACCGATAAAAGCAGCTGTTCAAATCTTTCATCTGTCATAAAAACAACCTTTCGCGTTTCACATAATATATTACCATTGTAATGCAAAACACGAAAACTTTCAACTTAAACTTTAATAAATGAAAAGAAAATTAAGTATATCCCTGCCAAAAGCATTGTCGAATTACCGCCTGTTATGCACAAAAGGTAAGCGCCGAGTATAATTATCAACACAACACACAACAGTGATGATACCTTTAACATTGTTTCGGCATATTTTTTGGTTATCCTGCAAAACAGAAAATATGCAATATCACCGCCGTCAAGTCCGGCAGACGGCAGCAAGTTGAATAAGCACATAGCAAGGCTTGCGGCGCCGAGCTTTTCAAAAAAACCGCCAAACGACAAAAGCGGAACACACATAAAGTTCATAAGCGGTCCGCCGACGGCAATCAGTGCACGTTTTTTTATGCTTATTTCCTCTTTTGTTATAATGCTTATTGTACCGATTTTAAGCGTAGCGGAAACACACCGTATTTTTATAAAATGCATAATGGCAAGATGTCCCGTCTCGTGCAGAATAACGCATATAAGCGACGCAAAAAGGAATCCTGTTTTATCGAGTACTGCAAGCACTGTTACGGCAAAACAAAAAGGATATGATAAAAAAACGGTAGTTTTAAATAATTTAAATTTAAGCATTGTCGCCAATATAATAGCTTGCCGTTACGTTAACACCGAAGCTGTCGTTATATTGCTTTTTAATATTACCGAAGACATCCGGCATTAAGTATTTAAACGAAAATAGTAATAACGCAATAAGCGCCGCAACAATTATCCTGAACAGCAGGAAATATGCTCCGCGATTGGTTGCACTGCTTTTATCGGAGCTGTTTTTTGTACAGCTTGCAGAATCGTCGAAATGTGATTTTTCGACTAATGTTTCACCTTCTTCGTAATTCACTTCTTTTGAACCTGATGTTTGGTTGTAATCATTAACACTGTTATAATAACCGCGGTTATAATCAAATTCTCTGTTTTGCATATGCCGCTCCTTTCACTTTAAACATAACTCATTATTACTAATAAATATGCTGAAAATGACAAATTAAGAACAGCGAAAAAGTAATAGAAAAAAGAGTGCCTTAAAATTTAAGAACACTCTCTTTAAGATAAGTACAGTCAAATGTCGTCGGTGTTAAAATAGTTATAAATATTATCGGCAGTTGAACGGCTTAATCCCTTAACTTTGCACAATTCCTCGACGCTTGCTTTTTTCACGGCACCGATCGATTTAAAATGCTTTATAAGCTTTAAAGCGGTTGCTTTGCCCACACCGGGTATATCTGTCAGTTCGGAATGGAGCATCGCATTTTGTGAGCGGCTGCGGTGATAACCGATTGCAAAACGGTGAACCTCCTCTTGAACAGTGTAAACAAAATTATACACCGCTCTGTTTGCTTTTATTGAAACCAAACTGCCGTTCGCCGCGATTGCGTTGGTTTTATGCTTTCCGTCCTTAACCATACCAAATACAGGCACCTGTATACCAAGCCTTTCAAGCACGCTGTTAACCGCATTAAGCTGCGTGTGTCCGCCGTCAAGCAAAATAAGATCCGGCATTTTACCAAAACCTTCGTCAGTTTTCGCATTGCGGTATTCTTCAAAACGTCGTTCAATTGTTTCCGCCATAGAACGGCAATCATCCTGCCCTGAAAAAGATTTGATTTTAAACTTTTTGTATGCGCTTTTAAGCGGGACACCGTCTTTGAATACTACCATACCGGCAACATTCTCGCTGCCGGCGGTATGAGATATATCATAAGACTCAATGTATTCGGGAGCGCTGTCAAGTCCCAACAGCTCAGCAAGCTCATCTAAAACAGCGGCATTTTTGTCTTTTCTGCCGGTCATTTCCGCGAGATATTCCTCTGCATTGGCGCGGCACATTTCAACAAGTCTTTTTTGC
>USAR01000046.1 GCA_900552605.1 uncultured Oscillospiraceae bacterium
TGAGAGTTGAAAAGGTAATCCTTTATTTTGCAGCCGCATCTAAAATTACATCGTCGTATATACCACGGCACATTATTTAGTACGCGGCTTTGCAACAAGTGCCGCTATAAAACCACAGACCACAGCCGTTGTAATGCCTGCCGCAGTGCCGCTTATGCCGCCGCTGATAATGCCGAAAAAACCAAAGGTTTCCACCGCTTTTTTAACGCCGCTTGAAAGTGCATATCCGAAACCCGTAAGCGGCACTGTTGCACCGCATCCGAAGATATCAACAAGCGGCGCATAAAGTCCGGCAGCACCCAAAAACACGCCTGCCGTAACATACGCCACAAGTATTCTTGCAGGAGTAAGCTTTGTGAGGTCTATAAGCAACTGACCCACAACACAAAGCGCACCGCCGAACACAAACGCCAAAACACACTCTTTAAGTAATTCCAATTTAAAACTTCCTCGCTTTATGATTTTTTAATACAAAATTATTATTTCCCTAAAAATGTCGGCTATTCGTGCAATTAAAATTTCTTTTCGACATTTTTTGTATATTTAGCACAAAAGTTTACCAATATTTTCTCGTAGTCATACTTTAATTTTACCAAAATTCCCCTTGTAATTTATGCTTAGTTTTGTTAAAATAAATTAAAGACGACGGATTACGCATTTTTATTACCAAAAAATGCAGCGAAACGGGGATGCTTATGAAAAAAGATTTTAAAAACACTTTTTTGCGAGGGGAATGTACCGACGCATATCGTTGGTTCGGCTCGCATAAAAATAAAGGCAGACAAGTTTTCCGTGTGTGGGCACCTAATGCCAAAAGCGTAAGCATTGTCGGCGATTTTAACAATTGGACGCCTAAGGCCGATATGTGCGAAGCAATAGGCTGCGGCATATTTGAAGCTGAGCTTCAGCCTCTCAACACTTATGAAAACTATAAATATGCCGTTGAAACGCAATCGGGTGAAATCCTTTTTAAGTCCGACCCTTATGCCTTCCATGCGGAAACTCCACCCGGCACCGCCTCTAAAATATACGATATTTCCGGCTACGCTTGGGGCGATTCCAAATGGAGAGACAGCAGAAAAACCGTTGTTCCGTATAATTCTCCAATCAATATTTATGAGGTTCACCTAGGCTCGTGGCGCAGAAATGCCGACGGCACTGTGCTCGACTACGTAACCGTTGCCGAAAAACTTTCCGAATATGTTTTGGATATGGGCTACACTCACATTGAGCTGCTGCCGATTTCAGAATATCCTTTCGACGGCTCTTGGGGATATCAGGTGTCGGGTTATTATGCCCCCACTTCACGGTACGGCACACCGCATGATTTTATGAAATTTGTTGATATAATGCATCAAAACGGAATCGGAGTTATTCTTGATTGGGTGCCTGCCCACTTCCCGAAAGATGCTTTCGGACTCTGGAATTTCGACGGCACTCATTGCTATGAATATGCCGACCCCAAAAAAGGCGAGCACAAGGAATGGGGCACTGCCGTTTTTGATTACGGCAGAGGTGAAGTTCAGTCGTTTTTGATTTCAAACGCGGTTTATTGGATAGAGCAATACCATATCGACGGCTTGCGCGTTGACGCCGTTGCCGCAATGCTGTATCTTGACTATAACCGTCGCGACGGCGAATGGATAGCAAACAAATACGGCGGAAGAGAAAATCTGGAAGCTATCGATTTTTTGCGCCGTGTTAATTCCGCAGTCTTTAAAGCCAACCCCGCGGCGCTTATGATTGCCGAGGAGTCCACCGCATGGCCTATGGTTACAAAACCCGATTACGACGGCGGTCTCGGCTTTAATTTCAAGTGGAATATGGGCTGGATGAACGATATGCTTCGGTATATGTCGCTCGACCCGCTTTTCAGAAAATTCAATCATGATAAATTGACCTTCTCGTTTTTCTATGCATTTTCGGAAAACTATGTGCTGCCGCTTTCGCACGATGAAGTCGTGCACGGAAAATGCTCACTCATTTCAAAAATGCCGGGCGATTATGCCGAAAAATTCTCCTCACTTCGCGCGTTTTACGCTTATATGATGGCGCACCCCGGCAAAAAGCTTTTGTTTATGGGTCAGGAATTTGCTCAGTTTATCGAGTGGGACTATTCGAAACAGCTTGATTGGCTGTTGCTTGAATACGACAAGCACAGACAGATGAAAGGCTTTGTGCGTGAGCTTAACCGCCGCTATAAGGAAACACGCGCTCTGTGGGAAGTCGAAGATTCCTGGGATGGCTTTTCCTGGATATCAAGCGACGATAACGAGCAAAGCGTTATTGCGTTTTTGCGACAGGACAAGGACGGCAACCAAACAATTGCCGTTTGCAACTTTGTACCTGTTGAGAGAACGGGATACCGCATCGGTGTGCCGAAATCCGGCACCTACAAAGTAGTTTTAAATACCGATGACGAGGTATTCGGCGGAAACGGCTGTCTTACGGAAAAATCTTTCCGCTCGCAAAAGCAGCCAATGCACGGGTTTGAAAACTCAATCGAGCTTCACCTTCCGCCGCTTTCTGTGCTGTATTTAGAGCGTCGCACGGTGCACCGCGCGCAAAAAACCACGGCTGCAAAACAGCCTAAATGAATTAAAAATTTTTAACTTCGGAGTGATAAGCAATGAAAAAAACCGAATGTGTTGCAATGCTCCTTGCCGGTGGTCAGGGCAGCCGACTTGGTGTTCTTACGCAAAACATCGCAAAGCCTGCCGTTCCCTATGGCGGAAAATACAGAATAATCGATTTTCCGCTTTCAAACTGCGTTAATTCAGGCATAACAACTGTCGGCGTTTTAACGCAGTATCAGCCTCTCGAGCTTAATGATTACATCGGCTCCGGCAAGCCGTGGGATCTCGACCGTTCCGACGGCGGTGTGCACGTTTTGCCGCCTTACCAAAAGCCGAAAAGCTTTGATTGGTACAAAGGCACGGCAAACGCAATTTACCAGAATTTTCCGTTTATAGAGCGCTATGATCCCGAGTATGTTCTTGTGCTTTCGGGCGACCATATATACAAAATGGATTATTCAAAAATGCTTGATTATCACAAGTCTCAAAATGCCGCCTGCACAATTGCGGTGCTTGAAGTGCCATGGGAGGAAGCGCCGCGTTTCGGAATTATGAACGCAAACGATGACGGCACGATCTACGAGTTTGAGGAAAAACCGAAAAACCCGAAGAGCAACCTGGCATCTATGGGAATTTATATTTTCTCTTGGGACAAGATGAAGAAATATTTAACCGAGGACGAGCAAAACCCCAACTCCTCCAACGATTTCGGCAAGGATATAATTCCGCAAATGCTGGCATCGGGCGAGAAAATGGTTGTATACCGTTTCCACGATTATTGGAAAGACGTAGGTACAATAGATTCGCTTTGGGAAGCTAACCTCGATCTTTTGAATCCGAAAGTCGAGCTTGACCTTTCAGATAAAAAGTGGCGCATTTATTCAAGAACCTCATCCGCTCCGCCGCAGTATATAGCACCCACTGCTAAGGTGCAGAATTCATTTGTAACCGACGGCTGCGAGGTTGACGGAGAGGTTGAGTTTTCAATACTGTTTGAAAACACTGTGGTTGAAAACGGAGCGCTTATTGCGGATTCGCTTATAATGCCCGGCGCTGTAATTAAAAAAGGCGCAAAGGTGATGTATTCCATAATCGGCGAAAATGCGGTTATCGGCGAAAATGCGGTTATCGGCTCAAATCCCGAGGAATGGACCGGTGAATGGGGCGTTGCGGTTGTGGGACCATCGGTAACGATTGAAGACGGTGAAACAGTTGCTCCAAAAACAATGGTTTATCCCGACAGAAAGGAAGGTGTTCGATAATGGCTAAAAATGCAATGGCTTTGGTTTTTGCAAATACCTGTGATGAGCTTATGCCCGAGCTTACCGAGCACCGCTCCATGGCTTCTGTCCCCTTCGGCGGAAGATACCGCATTATAGATTTTTACCTTTCAAACCTTGTTAATGCAGGTGTTCGAAAGGTGGGCATTATTCCGCGCGCTAACTACCGCTCGCTTATGGATCATATAGGCTCCGGCAGACCGTGGGATCTTGACAGAAAAACAGGCGGTATTTCGTTTTTGCCGCCGTTTATTTCAAGCAACAGCGGCGCATATAAAGGTCACATCGACGCAATAGCGGGCGTTGACGGATACCTTGCAAAAAGCAGTGAAGACTATGTTATCATCTGCGATGCCGATGTGGTTTGCAATATAGACCTTTCAAAGGTTTTAAAGGATCACATCGAGAAAAAAGCCGATGTAACAGCCGTGTATAAGCACGGAAAGCTGCCGAGCAGTATGAGCAGACCGGTTTTCTCGTTTGACAAAGATGGCTTTGCAAATGAAATTTTGGTGCTTGACGAAGCAGAAGAATATTGTGATTTCGGGATAGGAATTATGATTTTTGAGCGTGAGCAGCTGCGTCGCCTTGCAAAGCAGGCAAACGCAAAAGGCGAGCGCGGTATTGTAAGAGGCATTTTGCAGCCTTCCCTTTCACAGCTTAAGATAAACGGATATCGTTTCGACGGATTTTGCGAGCCGATATACAGCATAGAATCTTATACAGCCGCCAATATGGCGCTGCTGAAACGCGAGGTAAGAAATGAAATATTCAATTCCGAACGCCCGATATACACAAAAACGCGTGATGATATGCCTACTCGCTACGGTCTTAATTGCAGCACCGTTAATTCTATTATCGGCGACGGCTGCATAATTGAGGGCTGCGTTGAAAACAGCATACTTTTCCGCGGAGTTAAGGTGGAAAAGGGCGCAAAGGTAAAGAACTGCATTATAATGCAGGAAACAGTTATAGGAGCTAACAGCAATCTTCAGTATATCACTGCCGATAAGGAGGTTGCGATTTCTGCAGGCTCTATACTTCGCGGCGCAGAAAATAACCATTACATCATTAAAAAGGGCGGCAAAATTTAGCCCAACGCGTTCATTTAGGAGGATACAAAAATTATGAAAGTTTTATTTGCCGCGTCGGAAGCATACCCTTTTGCAATGTCGGGCGGCCTTGCAGATGTTGCGGGCGCACTGCCAAAAGCTTTGCGCAACCGTCAGGTTGGTTGCCGAGTTGTTATGCCGCTTTATGACACCGTGCCGGAAGAACTGCGGCACGATATGAAGTTCTTGAAAAGCATAACAGTACCCGTTTCCTGGCGCAACCAATACTGCGGTATTTTCGAAGCAAAGATCGGCAAGGTTATATACTACCTGCTTGATAATGAATATTATTTCAAACGCGGCTCACTGTACGGTTTTTACGATGATGCCGAGCGATTTACATTTTTCTCTCGCGCGGTGCTTGAAATGCTGAGACATATCGATTTTAAACCCGATATAATCCACTGCAACGACTGGCAAACCGCAATGGTGCCCGTTTACCAAACCGTGTATTACGGCAAGGATCCGTTTTACAGCGGCATAAAAACGCTTTTCACCATTCACAACATACAGTATCAGGGCAAATACGGAATGGAGCTTATGGATGACGTGTTGGGTCTCCCCGACGACGCTGCTCACCTTGTTGAATACGAAGGCTGCGTCAACCTTATGAAAGGCGCAATTGAGTGTGCCGACAGCGTCAGCACTGTCAGTCCTAATTATGCCAATGAAATTCTTACTCCTTGGTATTCCCACGGACTTGACCAAATCCTTTCGGCGCGCAGCTGGAAGCTAAACGGCATTATAAACGGCATCGACACAGATGTTTATAATCCCGAAACCGATCCGCATATTGCTGAGCACTACTCGGCGGATAAGATTGACAAAAAGCTTATTGACAAAGAAGCGTTGCTTAAAGAAGTTGGGTTGCCGTTTAACGAAAATGTGCCTGTTATCGGCATTGTATCACGCCTTGTTTCACACAAGGGAATCGATCTTGTTAAGCGTGTATTTGAGGATATGCTGCAAAACAATGTGCAGTTTGTAATCGTAGGCTCGGGCGAATATGAATATGAGCAATTCTTTTATAACTGTGCCGCACGCTTTCCCGATAAGGTTGCGTTCCGCTGCGGCTTTATTCCGTCGCTCGCGCACAAGGTTTATGCAGGCGCAGATATGTTCCTTATGCCGTCTCAGAGCGAGCCTTGCGGACTCTCACAGCTGGTCGCGCTGCGTTACGGCGCAATACCCATTGTTCGTGAAACAGGTGGATTAAGCGATACAATATCCGATTCCGGAATGGGCAAAGGCAACGGCTTTACATTTAAAAACTACAACGCACACGAAATGGCACACGCCGTTTGGCGCGCAGTGCGCGGCTTTTCAAACCATGAGGGTTGGGATATACTTGTAAAGCGTGCAATGGAGTGCGACAACAGCTGGGATAATTCGGCAAACGAGTATATTAAGCTTTATAAAAATATGCTCGGTCAGTGAATGTGGCGCATAATAGCCTTTATTAAAAGGCTGATGATAGACCGACAAATTAGCCGAACAAGCTTTTTCGTCGGTCTATTCTTATTTGATTGAAAGTCCACGCACCCGACCGCTGCCGCCGACTTGCCGCACGCGCGGTTGTTTTTGCCGCAGCAAAAACAACCTTAAACACACCAACCGTCAAGCACAGTGTAAGGCCTGACGGTTGGTGTGTTTTTTAGTTTTGCAAGATTATTTATTTTGTTTTAACGGAAATACAGCTATAATGCAGAAATAAAAAGTTTTTTAAAGCAAAAGCGCATATATTACGCTGTTTTAAGAAAGCGCTATTATTGAATTACCGAAAAATCAAAAAGAAAACCTCCGACAGCCTGATGCCATCGGAGGTTGTTATTTCTGAAATAATACAGATTATCTCTTTGAATTATAATAACGCCGTTTAATATCGTTTTATATTTTTTAACAAATCCTTATATTATGCGGCTTTGCAAGCAATATTGTATCACAAAATTTTATAACTTGCAATAGCGTTTTATAATTTTGGACATCAAACGGACATCAAATTACTTTAATTTAAGTGATACCAAGTCCGCAACTTTTGCCTTTGAACTTTGCAAAACATCAGCGTATATATTAGCCGTTGTAGAAACATCGGAATGACCGAGCAATTCACTGACGATTTTTAAATCAATACCACTATTTATTAAAAGAGTTGCGTTACAGTGGCGTAAAGTATGGAGCGTTGCGAACTCAAAACTTGTATTCTCTACAAATCGTCTGAATTGTGTATTAAGTCTTGAACGGTCAATATAATTTCCGCTTTCCGTTGTAAATACCATTTCCGGATATTTATAAAGACAACCGGCAGCCGCTTTTTTTATCTCCTGGTGCTTTTTATGCTCTTTTATTATATCTGCTAATACATCGGACAAACCTATAAAGCGGTTACTTGTAGCCGTTTTAGGCGGTTGCAACCAATGTTTACCGCCTACATCTGTTAGTGTGTTCTCAATATGTATTGTGCGGTTTTCAAAGTCTATATCTTGCCAACGCAACGCCAAACATTCGCCCGACCGCATACCAGTGTATAAAAGCACTTTGATTATTGTATTAAATTGTGAATAGTCCTGTACCATACTCAAAAGCTCTTTTGCTTGATTTTCGTCAAGAAAAGGCTTTTTTTCTTTTGCTGTCTTTGCCTTTGGTAGTATAACCGCTTTTGTGCAAGGCGTTTCTTTCAAAAATCCCTGTTCTACGGCACGGGCAAAAACACTTTGCATAATAATATAGACTTTTCGGCAAGTGGCAGGTGCATAATCTCTTGTTGAAAAGAAGGCGGTAATTTTAGCAGGGGTAAAGTCCTTTAACTTGATATTACCTAATTCCGGCAACAGGTGATTTTTTATCTGACTTTCGTAGTTGTATGCGGTTATTTCTTTTAATTCGTTCTTTGCGTAATTGTCAATAAACCATTCGCACATATCGACAAACCGCATATTTTCGTTTAATGAGGTCATTCCCTTGCATTTTCTTTCAAACTCAACGGCAAATTCAGCAGCCAATTTTTCAGCCTTTTTAGGCGTTGTATTCTCCGGCGGTTTGTATGTCGTTGTTTTGCGTATCTTTTTTCCGTTGGTATCACGCCCAAGAGTAACAACAATTTGAAATGTATCTCCACGCTTATTTATCGCTGCCATTGTTTACACCGTCCTTTTTCTTTTGTCTTTGAAGTTTTGCATAGTACTTTTTGGGATTGCAATATTTACAGTATTTTTTATTTCCTCTTTCACTGACAAACATATTTCCGCAGCATTTACATTTTTTTATTACGCACACATCGGGGGTGACAGATAAATTCATTAGTTGCCATTTTGCCAAATCCATTAAACTATCAACTTCTTGAACAAGGCAAACTTCATTATAGCCCGAAAAGTATAAAGATGTTTTCACTGCTATTATCGTTTCCATTTCAATGTATTGCGGATGTGAAAATCCAAGCCTATTATCCACGCTTGTGCCAATGCCTGCTCCGAAATGTTCCGCCAAATATGCAAAACATCGGTACAGCCTCTCTAAGCGGCGTATAAAATCGTCAATATCAAAATAAAAATAGCCGACTTTTTCATATTCATCCTCAAAAATACCTTTTTCGTTATAATCCAAAAAGCCATTGTGTGCTCCTTGCGTATATAAATATGGAAATCCGTATTTTTTTACCCATTTCAATACAAGATTATTTCTCTTGTCCCTTGATTTACCGCTTGCAATTTTGTGGAACAAGTCGAGCATACTATCAAATATTTCACGAGTACCAATTTTCATAACAAGAGTGTTTTCATCAGGGACATTATATGTTTTTTTGCCTAAAAGATGATTAAAAACACCGTCTTTCAAATGGTCATATTGATTTTCTCCATTCATATATCCGCAAATAATATAAAAGTTTCTTGTTTCATCATTTATTGTTTTCGAAAACTTTTTAATAAAGTAATTATCAAATCCGATAAAACGAGCAAATATTTCGCAACTATCTTTTTTTATTTCGCCATTTTCTTTTATCATATATCCTGCCATTTAGTTACCTCAAACTTGTTAAAAAATAGATGTTTTATGGTATGCTTTTGAAGTTTTAACATCTACTATTATACAGTATAATGAATACAGTGTCAAGAACTTGCACGAATTTTTAAGAGTAGCTACTTAAAA